>CAZLWL010000027.1:0-29011 GCA_964563335.1 uncultured Pirellulales bacterium | reverse complement strand
CACCCTCACCATCAAGGTCGGCACCACATTCTTCAACCGACCAAGAAAACCATAACGGGAAACCTATCGTTCGATTTTTTATTCAAAAGTTTTTAGCAAAGGTTGAGGTGAGAAATTGGAGGGAAATCTGAGGCCCTAAAATCACCTACCATCAGAAATTAGCGCAGACGCAAGACACCATTATACGAATTGAATTTAACCAGTTCGTTCTCGGGAACACAGGTCAAGTTCTTAATGAATCTATATAACTGGCACTTCATATACATCAGGTGATCTTTCAGTTTGCGTAACATAACACATAATAGCAGAAACACTATTACGAAAGGAACTGCGTACACAAAAAACCCGGCACTGTTTGCCAATAAAGCATAGCCGAAAAGCTTACTTCTTTCTCTTTTGATTACCTGAAACGCCTCCAGCGAGCAAGCGTCGATCATAGCTTCGCGCTTCGATGCGCGTTCCCACAGTTCGGGGTCCTCACGGAATATGCGGCGCGCCTGTAGTAAGGCCTTCAGATCAATATACTGTAGGAATGCTACGGCTGTATTTATGGAGTCCTGCATATAGTGGAAAAGTTTGGTATCTAAATCATTGCCACTCTCAGCCATGAGCATACGCAAATCATCTCGAATGCCAAATAGTCGAAACCGGAGTTTTGTTCTAATTGAAGGCAGCAGAAGACTTTCGTACATAAAGTGCAGAACAGCCAACGCTAACACTATTATCAGAATAGTTGCCATACTTAATCCTCGCTCGATTTGATTTTATCAGGGCCAATTAATTTTCTTTGAGCCTCATCCCTCATGCCTGTTATACGGGAAATCTCTCGTTCGTACATCTGACCTTGCTTCCTAATATGAATAGCCCACCCACATAAAAAGACGCCCGCCAAGGCGTACCCGAGTAGTGGTAATGCCACCATTATATCAATAAGCTGGAAGATTAACTGAGAAACATCCTGACTTGGCATCCTTGCCACAATTATGATAAGCACTAGAATAAAACCTGCAAGAAGCAATTGCCCCCGACTCATCGCTTCCATTAGAACATCTCGAACCATTAACCAAAGGTTAATACTATATTTGGTGGGCTGCTTCTTTTTCTTTGCCATTTGCCTCTCAAACCCGGCTATGGACTAGCGTATCTTAATTTATCGTCAAATCTTACTGAAAGGCGAGAAAAAAAACAACACTAAATTTTTTTTGTAAGGAAAGCTCCAAATCAAATTATTCTTTCGTATAAGCCAAAGAATTCCCGACATTTCATGTCGCGTACCCTGTTGTTTTGCCTTAAAAACTAACAGATAGCTGTAACAAGTACGGAAATGCTCAAAGGCATGTTCCATCACTCTCCGCAACTCGCATTATACCTCGGGAGTCCTTTGAGTCAAGAAATTTCTTCAAAACTTTTTTAGTCTGTCGCCCACCTACAACTTAACCTAATCGCATTAATGTATGTTCTCGCTACATAAGAAGCACATCTACTTCTTTGCACAAGTAAAAATAGGAATCCCTTTCAATTCAATTTTTGCCCACAAAAAATGCGTTTTAAACGCCGTAGAGCCAGTGCTGGTCGGTCAGGTCGTAGCTGGTCAGTTCGGCGGGGGTGAAGAACAGGGCTATCTCGAATTCGGCTGAGGCGGGCGAGTCGGAGCCGTGGACGAGATTGTAGCGCTTAGAGCAGCCGAAATCGCCGCGGATTGTGCCGGGGTCGGCCTCGTAGCCGAAGGTTCGGCCGATCATCTTGCGGGCGGTTGCGATAATCTCATCGGCCTCCCATACCATTACCATGACCGGGGCGGAGGTGATAAAGTCGACCAGTTCGTTGAAGAAGGATTTGTCCTTATGGACGTCGTAGAGCCGGCGGGCGAGTGCTTTGCTGATATGCATGAATTTTGCCGCGATGAGCTTGAACCCCTTGCGCTCGAACCGCGATATGATTTGCCCGGCGAGGTGCCGCTGGACGGCGTCCGGCTTAATGATGATTAGCGTCCTTTCCGCCATTCTTTGACCACTTTTGTTTTTAGACACGGATTAACACAGATTTACACTGTTTTTTAGAGAACCTGGATTCCCGCTCCCCGCCCCTGCCTCCGCAGGGGTGACATTCCTTCGCGGGGACAAGTTTCGCGTGAATGACAAATTACGTCATCACGTACCGGACGGGACGATATAAATCTCTACGCGTCTGTTCGCGGCGTTGCCCTTTTTATTGGGTTTATTTTCCGCTATAGGTCTGTATTCGCCGAATCCCCTTACGCTCACCCGCGTCGATGCTACCTTGTTTGCCGTCATGATGTTGAGCACGGCAATCGAGCGGTGCACCGAAAGATGCCAGTTTGTGGGGTGCTTTGCCTTGGTAGCCGCCTTCTTTATGGGCACATCGTCGGTATGGCCCGCGATTACGGCGTCGAAATTCTGCGCCTCTTTTGAGTTCATTATGCCGCACAGCGCTTTGACCGACGCGACGGCTTCGGGCGCTACCTTGTCGGAGCCCAACTCAAACAGAAGGTCGCTCTCGAATTTCAGCATGCCGCTGCCGGCGTCGAACGTAACCATCTTATTGCGCTCGGCGAAGTCCTGCAGCATCACACTAAGCTCCATCGGCAAAGCCGCCCCGCTGCGAAGCAATTGAGCCTGCATCCGGGCAATCAGCGACTTCTTGGCCTCGGTATCCTTTTCAAGTGCGGCTATTTCGTCGTCTTTTGCACCAAGCTCGGCAATGTTTCGGCCCTGCACCGTCTCCATCTGTTTGCCCAACTGGGCCGACTTCAACTCACAAGAGCCAAGATCGCCTTCGAGGTCCGTTATACGCTGCTGCTGAATCCTGTTCTGGGCCTTGACCTCGTTAAACTTCTGCTGAGCAACACACCCGCCGGTTACGATTGCCACCGCAAGCACTAAAACCATCGGTAAAAATCCTGCTCTACGCATTACTCTATCCTTTCAAGATTTGTGGTTACGCCTTTCCAAGCAAACTCAATTGCTTTCAACTGTCAGTTCCATTAGAAACCAATGCCGGAAAAATTGCAATGACTTAGCCGGATTTCAGGAATTTTTTGCCGGCTGCTGATAGAGCAAGGGCGATGGGCTTTTGCTCTTTCTCCCACCCAGAAACCATGCGAAGCCGACTATACACAGCACAACCACCGCCAGGCCTATCGCGACATACCATATTATACCCTCGATGCCCTCAAGAATCGTGGGGGATATACCCTTAAAGCCCGTGATAAGCACAATAGCAGCGTAAATCATCGCCAAAAGCGGCACCACAAGTGCAATTCCGAAGGAATTACTTGCCGCATCGGTGGCGGGTTCGATATACTGGGGCATCATCACCGGCTCAGGCACAATAGGCTCGACGGCTTCGGGCTCGGCCTCTTCAAAAATCTTATCGGCTTCTTCGGCCACACCGACATCTTCGGCAGCAGCAGGGGCGCCCTCGCCGGCGGCCGGCAGAATGTCGTCCAGAACCGCACCCAACGACGTGTCATCGGCCTGCAGCGACAGGTCCAGCAAGCCCGACCCGCTGCCGACGCTGTCCATGCTCAGGTCACCGTCAAGACTGCCCAATTGGTCCTCCGCCTCTTCCGACTCCACTATCTGCGTTTCGCCCTGGCTGTCATCGGCAATTTTATACTCATCGTCCGTATCACCAAGCACGTTAATTCCCGTAGTGCCGACGGTCGTATCAGCACCGGTCAGGTCGCCCAGGTTAATCCCGGCAGTGAGACCCGCGGCCGGCTCGGGAGTCTCGCCGCTGTCATCCGGCAGTAACTGTATCCCTGACGCCCCTGCAGCGGTATCCAGCCGCGAGATTTCAGAAATCAACGCTTCTACTTCCTCGATTCTGTACACCGCTTTGGGGCCGTCACGGTACTCACGCAACTTGCCCTCATCCACAAGCCTTTTGATATCCTCCTGCGGCTTGCCGAGCTTTTCAATTACTTCTTCCAGGCTATAATAATCTGGCGCCATCATTATCTCCTTGCATTCTGTTCTCAGACAAAATTCAATCAGTTTCCGGTTGTGCCAATTCTTCAAGTTCCTGCCGGGTCCGGCGTTTCACTTTTTGCGGCATATTCAGCTTTTCCAGAAGCTCCCTGACCTGCTGGGGCCTCGGTTCGCCGGTATTGTACTCCTGCAGCAACTGGTCGTACTGCCAGTCTCTCGCCGCCAGAAGTCTCAACCGATTCTTTGGCGCTCGAGCGTTGATTTCATATACCCAAAGCGTCTTGCCGACCGTATCAACCATCGCCAGGCCATAGGCGTCACGCCCCACCTGAACAGATACAATCACTATCCCGTCCGCCCGACCGGTCAATTCACTCTCAACGCCGGGCGCAGACGTTAGACCTCCGCCGACAAACAGCACAGCGATTGCGAGTACCGCCGGCACCAACCACAAACGCCGGCTTTTCTTGATTTCTGATTCCATTATATCAACTCGACACAAAAAAGCAACCCGCAACGCAAAAAACCGCAACCTTACGCGCTAATTTGCAAATTATACCCCTGCCCGTTCAGCTTGCAAGCCAATTTTTCCCCTGGCCCTGTCCAAATAATCGCGGCAACCGGCTCAACATTTTCACATTAAGAACCCAGTTAGGGCCTGTGGTAGATTAAGGTTGCAGATAGTCCCGGCCCGACGGTGTTCTCACAGCAAAAAAGCGGAGCCCGGTTTGCTCCGCTTTTCGAGGTCAAAACTTATTAAACCCGAGTTTTCAGTCAGACGGTGTTACTGGCCCTTCTGCCGGCGTCTTTCCTCGATGGCGCTGTAGCCGCACTCGGGACACCTGTCGGCAAAGTCATCGGTGGTGTAATCTGCAATAAAAACGGTGCTGCACTTGGTGCATCTGTTGGCCTGATAAGCGGATTCCTCGCCGCACTTTGGACAGGTAAAGACTGGTGGTCCGCCCCGCCTCATCATGCGGCCCCGCTCCATTATTACCTGGCGGCGTTCTTCCGTCGTCATCTCGAAAATGTGGCCGCAATCCGGATTGACACAAAGCATTACCTGGGGCCCCTGAGCCGCTGCAGAGGTGCCGCCGCCACCGCCGAAATTCTTTATCGCGAATGCACCGGCAAGTGCCAAGCAAGCCACAACAATGACAATCATAACTACCTTTTTTTTGTCTTCATCCATATTTGGGTCTCCATAAAAGCATTGGGATTAAACGTACATCATGCACGATAGCGAGCAAGATTCAATTTGTCAAACGTTTTTTTGGGTGGTTGTCGGCCAAATATTTGTAGGCCCTGTCTTTACCATATCAAGAATTCGCACCGGCTCCTCGGGCATGGCTGTTCGGGCGGACAGATAGGCTGATTCGATCACCGCCATAGTGTTCAAGACGGCGTTTTCCTCGTTACCAGACCGATTTTTATCGGGCGATAACATACTGTGCGCAAAGGTTTCAAGCATTTCTGCGGTCGATTTACTTTCGCTGGATTCAGATTCTAGCCGGTCAACAATATTGCCAAGGTTGTCGCAGAGTACGAAATTGGCCCCCGATGCGGTCAAAAATCCGTCCTTACTGTGTATTTTCAGTATCTGGCGGGGCGGGCCGAAAACTCTGCTGGCGATGACATTGGCAACGAGTGTGTCCGAGAATTTCATTGTTACAACTGCGGTGTCCTCTGTTATCGAGAGTCGCTGCTGTTTGTCCGGGGCCTGGTTGGTGCTGACACAGTAAACCTGCTGTGGAATACCGAAGTTGCGGACAATCAGGTCGATCAGCTCATAGCAGTTTCTAAGTAACACCCCGCCGCCGGCAAGCTGGGGGTCGCTGAGCCATCGCTCGCTCGGATGATCAAGGCCCCCTGGCAGATTATACACACCCGTAATAAGATGAATATCTTTGGCATCTTTCGATTCCAGGTAGTCTCTCAATTTATGAAAGCCCGGTTGGAACCGATGACTGTCAGCCGCAGCAAATCGAACTTTTTTGCTCTTCGCCAGGCGAACCAGCTCTGCGGCCTGTTCAAAATCGAGGGCTGGGGGGACAAGCTTCAGTATGTTGAACTTTTTTTTCATTGCCGCCCGCACATGCTCGTCGCACAAGTGCATTGGAGCGGCCACGAGGAGCACATCAAGCTGATTTTGTATCACCAACTGGCGATAGTCGTCAAATGCCGCGGATTCATATCTGTGCGCGATTTTTTCAGCAAGCTCAAGGTCTGCGTCGGCGACGGCAACTATGTCGAACAAACCGGTCGCACCGGCCGCTTCCAGCAGTTGTTGACCTTTTGCGGTAAGACCTAAAATGGCGGTTTTTAACCTGCTCTGGCTCATCATAATCTGTGTGCATTATTATCGTATTTACCCAGCCGGGCACGAGACCAGCTTCGGCCATCACATTATTCTAAAGGTTATTGTTCTTTCTTGGTATAATGAAGTGCTCGGGCACGAAGAACTGCGAAGACAGCAACAAGGCTTCTCTGCCGACCTCGGCGACTACGGCTTCATCGTCGATATTTTCGGCAATCTTATTTATCAGGCCGGCGATTATGTCCATCTCGGCTTCTTTCATTCCCCTTGTAGTAACGGCCGGGGTGCCGATTCTAAGGCCGCTCGGGTCGGTCGGCGGGGCGGGGTCGCCGGGTACGGTATTATAATTCGTAACGATTCCGGCCCTATCGAGGGTCTTTGCAAGTTTTTTGCCGCGGATAGCTTTACTGCGCAAGTCAATCAGTATGAGGTGGTTGTCGGTTCCGCCGGTGACGAGGTCAAATCCGTATTCGAGCAATTTCTCGGCCAATCTCGCAGCATTTTTGACGATTTGTTTGGCATACGCGACAAACTCGGGTGTGTCGGCTTCAGCCATTGCGACGGCAATTCCGGTTATCGTATGCATGTGCGGTCCGCCCTGCAGTCCGGGGAAGACGGCCTTGTCAACGGCCTTTGCGTGCTCGGCCCTGCAAAGAAGGATTCCTCCACGTGGTCCGCGGAGCGTCTTGTGACTTGTTGTCGAGACGATATCAGCGTAGGGGACGGGGCTTTTGTGGATGCCGGCGACAACGAGACCGGCGATATGGGCGATATCGCTTAGATGATAGGCGCCGACTTTTTTAGCGATTTGGCCGAATATCTCGAAGTCAATTTCGCGTGGATAGGCCGTGGCGCCGGAGATAATCATCTTCGGTTTGTGCTTTTTGGCAAGGGCCTCTATCTTGTTAAAGTCGAACCTGCCGGTCGCCTCGTCAACTTCATAGGAAACAGACTTATAAAACTTGCTTGTTACGCTTGCCTTCCAACCGTGGGTCAGGTGCCCGCCGTATGTCAGCGACAGGCCCATAATCATATCGCCGGGCTTGAGCAGGGCCGAGTATGCGGCGATATTCGCGATGGAACCGGAATACGATTGTACGTTGGCGTGGTCGGCGGCGAAGATTTTCTTAGCCCGCCCAACGGCCACCATCTCAATCAGGTCTGTAACCTGCTGGCCCTCGTAGTAGCGTTTTCCGGGGTATCCCTCGGCGTATTTGTTGGTCAGACAGCTTCCGCTGGCCTGCATAACGGCCTTTGACACATAATTTTCCGACGGAATCAGTCGGATGGCACCGCTCTGGCGGGCCTTTTCCTGTGTCAAGAGTTCGTAAATCTGGGGGTCATACATTTCGAGTGCTGAAATCATTTCGGTTCTCTCCACATAGTGGTTTTTATACCTTAGCCCTTTCAGGTCATCCTTATAGCACAGGCGCCGGCCTTACACAAGTATTTATTGGTTGACAAATAAGAAGCGAGTTAATAATTTATCCTGTATGGGGCAGATTTTGGTGAAATTTGCGGTGTGCCCAGGATTAGGTTTTTAATATAGTCAAGGTTTTTGTATGCCAGAGACAGATCCAGAGGCCGGTTTGGAAAAGGCGATAACGTTCTTCGAACGGGCAGAGGAGATAGCGTCCACGGACAACTTCAACTATGCTATTGACATGTATCTCGAGGGTCTGCGTCGGGTTCCTGATGCTGTTGAGGACGGCCATATACCGCTGCGTCGGATAGCGTTGATTCGCCAGGGTAAGGGCGGCAAGAAGCCCTCGGTCCTGAATAAGATGAGGCGCCACGGGGGTAAGTGCCCGCTGGATGAGATGCTGAATGCCGAGTATCTATTGGCCAAGGACCCGGACCATCTGCCTTACGCTGAAGCCATGCTGAAGGCCTGCGTGGCGGGCGGTTACGGACGAACAGCGGACTGGATTGCTCAGCTTATTTTCGACGCAAACCGTGCCAGCGCCAAGCCTTCTTTGGCTACCTACCTGCTGCTGAGAGATTCTTACAAATCACTTGAGATGTTTTCAAAGGCGGTCGAGGCCTGCAGGTGTGCGGTTGAACTGAGTGGCGACGATGATATATTGGCCGATGAGCTTCGGGACCTGACGGCTCAAATGACGGTCAAGAAGGGAAAGTACGGGCAGGAGGGAGATTTCAGGCAGTCGATTCTCGACAGGAAAAAACAGGACCTGCTGCATTCTCAGGAAAGTCTTGTCAGAAGCGCCGAATTTCTTGCAAAGGAGGTCGAAGCTGCAAGAGCACAGTTGCAGGCCAATCCGAATTCACCTGCGAACATACTGAAGCTGGCCGACGCCCTTTTTGAACTGCAAACCGACGAGGCCGACCAGGAGGCTTTCAAGATTTTAGGCGACTCTTTCGAGAAGACCGGCGATTTCGTCTTCAAACGGCGAGAAGGTGAGTTCGGAATAAGGAAACTCAAACGCCGGGTTCGCCATGCAAAAGAAGCAGCCGAAGCTGAGCCTGAAAATGAAGAATTTAAAAAGAAGTCGGCCCAAAGCCTTGAGAGCTTTGCCCAGGCCGAGCTGGAGCATTATCGCCTTTGCGTGCAAAATTATCCCACCGACCTGCGGATGAAATATGAATATGGTGTTCGACTTCTCGTTAATAAAGGGTATGATAAGGCGATACCACTGCTTCAGGAGGCGCAAAGGGACCCCCAATGTAAGGTAGCGGCGCTGGACAAGACGGGGCTTTGCTTCTTCCTCAAAGGCTGGTTCGAAGATGCGATTGACATATTCACTCGCGCACTTGGGGCCTGCCCGAATCAGGATAGTGACATTGCAAAAGAGTTGCGGTATAATCTCGCCAGAAGCTACGAAGAGAATAAGCAGACTGAGGAGGCGCTGGAGGTTTATCGGAAACTGGCGCAGGTTGCTTTCAATTATAAGGATGTCAGCCAGCGCGTCCAAAGGCTGAGAAAAACGAAATAGCAACCAATCTCTCAGTGGAGTTTTCTATTAAGTTGTGATTAAGAAATAGGAGTTGTGAGTGGCGCATTCATTATCGGCCAAAAAGAGAATAAAACAGAACGCAAAAAGCAGGGTCAGGAATCGTGCCCGCAAGAGCATGGTCAAAACACAGATCAAGCACTTCGAGGGGGCCTTAACGGAAGGTGACCCCGAAAAGGCCGGCGAGCAGTTCCGGCTGCTCGTCAAGCGATTGGACAAGGTGGCATCGACCAGCACGATGCACAAAAACACCGCTGCCCGAATGAAATCCCGCTTTGCCAAGCAGCTTAACAACCTTAAAGCTCAAAAAGCCTGAGCGGCCCCGGTGGGCGATTTATTTACAGACCGGATAGCGTCTAACCGATACAACGGTCGGCGAGACGCTATTTGTTTGGATAGGTTCGATGACGGAAACCTATAAAACGCAAATACTTAAGTTCTTAAGGAGGCCCGGTTGTCCCCCGATGAAACTTTCGGCCCTGGGCAAGTCTTTAGGGGTGCCGGAAGCAAACTGGGTCGAGTTCCATGCCGCCTTCAAGGAACTTCGCCAAGCCGGCAAGATTGTGATAGGGGCCAAGAACCTTATTACCCTGCCCGCAGTATCCGGCCGAATCGTCGGAACGTTTCGGGCCAACCCAAGGGGCTTTGGTTTTGTAATTCCGCGGGAACCGACTTCAAATGGTGATTTATTCATAGGCCCCGGCGGCACAGCCGGTGCGATGACAGGCGATACGGTCATCGCAAAGGCGGTGAAAAAGGGCATGCGCGCCGGGCAGATGCGGTACAGGGGCGAGATTGTCGAGATTTTGGAGCGAGGCCGGGACAAGTTTGTCGGAACATTGAAAAAGACTGATTCGCAGTGGTTCGTCGAGGCGGACGGCAAAGGATTCTTTCAGCCGATAATCGTTGACGACGTAGGTGCAAAGAGGGCAAAGGTTGACGACAAGGTCGTGGTTGAAATTGTCCGATATCCCACCAAAGACAGCCTGGCCGGCGGTGTTATTGTGGATGTATTGGGAAAGGCAGGCCTTTACGATTCCGAGATCAAATCGATTATCGCTCAATACAATCTGGCGGACCGGTTCGAGCCGAAGTGCCACGAGCAGTCAAGAGCCGCCGCCGAACACTTCGCACTCGACTCAGCCGACGGCAGGGATGATATAACCGGTGAAGTCATAATTACTATTGACCCGGCCGACGCGAAGGATTTTGACGACGCGATAAGCCTTCGCAAAGATGTGGACGGCAACTGGGTGCTTGGCGTCCATATTGCTGATGTCAGTGCGTTTATTCCGATGGATTCTGCGCTGGATGTTGAGGCCAGGCAGCGCGGCAACAGCGTGTATCTGCCGGGCAGGGTGCTGCCGATGCTGCCGGAGGTCCTCAGCAACGGCATCTGCAGCCTTCAGCCGGGCCAGAAACGCTTTGCCAAGAGCGTGTACATAACATACGACGCCGAAGGTAATATCTTAGGCAGGGAATTTGCCAACAGCGTTATCCGGTCGACCGCGCGACTAACGTACCAGGAAGCTGACAATATCCTTTCGGGCAGGGCCACGGGTTTTGCCGGTGAGGTGGTTGCCTTGCTCAAAGACATGGAAGTTCTGGCCCGGGCGATAGAGAAGCGTCGGTTGAAAAACGGCATGCTGCACCTGGATTTGCCTGAAACAGAGCTTGTGATGGATGACTCCGGTAAAGTTGTTGACGCCCACCCTGCCGACGACAGCTATCCTCATACGATAATCGAGATGTTCATGGTCGAAGCCAACGAGGCGGTGGCATCGCTTCTGGACAGGTTCGGCGTGCCTTTTATGCGCCGGATTCACCCCGAGCCGACCGCCGGCGGTGTCAAAGAGCTGGGTCGGTTCGTACGACTGTGCGGGCTGAAAGTTCCCCGCAGACTCGACAGGGCCGCTATCCAGGACTTGTTGGCATCAGCCAAGGGGACCAACTATTCGTACGCTGTCAACTTGCACATCTTGAGGAGCCTGCCCAGAGCCGAGTACGCACCGATGCACATCGGGCATTTTGCCTTGGCCTCAACGCACTATTGTCATTTTACAAGCCCGATACGAAGATATGCGGATTTGTTAGTTCACCGACTGATGACCTGTTACATCGAACATCGATTGAACCTGATTGGGCTCGAAGAGGTGCTGCCGGAAGGCGAATTAGCCGATATTGGCAGCCATATAACATTTACCGAACAACGCGCCGAGGGCGCCGAGAACGAGCTGAAGACCGTGCTGATACTGCAAATGCTCAGCGAGCATATCGGAGAGCAACTGAACTGCATCGTCTCCGGCTTGACCAATTTCGGTATATTTGTGCAGTGCACGAAATTCGGCATCGAGGGACTGGTTGAGTTCGGCGATCTGGGACTGGACGAGTGGAAATACGACAACAAGGCCCAGGCGGTCGTGGGGCTGCATTCCGGCAAAAGTGTGCACCTTGGTCAGGACATGAAAGTAACCATCGTGTCGGTAAACGTGCCAGCCAGGCGGCTGAATCTCGCGCCCGTTGAGCCGCTTGTCGATTCGCGCCAACGGCTAAGCACCATTCGAAGTCGCAAAAAAGGCGGAACCAGACGGAGCCAAAGGCACAGCCGGCGGCGCGGTTGACTTGACATTTTGCAGTAATCCTGTGATACTTGCAGCTTGAATGTGTGAAGCAAGGTAACTGCATTTACGTTTGGAGTGAGTAATGAGAGCATCGGAAATGAAAAAGGGCCAGACAGTCAAAATCGATGACGTTCTGTACACGGTTGTGGATTATCAGCATGTCAAGCTCGGAAAAGGCGGTGCCGTTTACCAGACGAAGCTCAAGAGTCTTAAAGACGGCGGTATCCGTGACATTCGCCTAAGGGCCGAAGAGAACATCGAAGAGGCCTATCTTGATAAGCGGGGCTTCGAATATTTGTACTCGGCCGGCTCCGAACACGTCCTGATGGACATGGAGACATACGACCAGATCACCCTTGACGACGATGCCTTTGGTGACGGACCAAAGTATCTAAAGCCGAACACGCAGTTGCAGGTCAGCATGTATGAAGGCAGACCGGTCGTTGTCGCCATTCCCAACACGGTTGACCTCGAGGTTACCGACACGGCCCCGGAAATCAGGGGGGCAACGGCCACGAATCAGCCCAAGCCGGCAACCATGGAAACCGGTCTGGTCGTTACAGTCCCGCCGTTCATAAAGCTCGGTGATAAGATTCGGGTCGATACGCGCACAGGCGAATACGTTACGCGCGTCAAAGACTAATGATTGGTCTTAAAACATTATGGCATTTGAGAAGCTCAACAAATCTCTCGTCAAGATATTCGGCTCCCGCAATGAGCGGATGGTCAAGGCATACATGACGATAGCCGTCGAGGCCGGTGCGTTTGAAGAACAAATTAAAGCCCTCGACGATGAGCAGCTTAAGGCAAATACCGGCGAGTTCAAAACGCTTCTGACAAACGGCCGGCAGCCCGAGGAAATTTTGCCCGAGGTCTTTGCGGTGGTGCGCGAAGCGGCCCGGCGAACCCTGCAAGAGCGGCATTACGATGTACAGCTTGTCGGCGGCAACGTCCTCTATGAAGGTAAGATTGCCGAGATGGCCACCGGCGAGGGCAAGACTTTGGCCGCGACTCTGGCCACTTACCTCGTTTACCTGACCGGGCGCAAGGTCCACATTGTTACCGTTAACGACTACTTAGCCAAGCGCGACTCCGAGTGGATGGGCCCTGTATATAAGGCTTTGGGTCTTACCGTCGGCGCTATCCAGGCCGACATGGACACCATCGGCCAGGAGCGAAAGGACCAGTACAATTGCGACATCACATACGGTACCAACAACGAATTCGGCTTTGATTACCTCCGCGATAATATGAAGATATCGCTCGAACAGATGTCTCAGGGCCGGCTCGAATACGCTATTATCGACGAGGTCGATTCAATCCTGATTGACGAAGCACGGACGCCTCTGATTATATCCGGTCCTGCTTTTGATGATATTACCCACTATAAGAAAGCGGACGCGGTCTGCCGGCAGTTGCTCAGCCTTCAGTCGGGCTATGAGCGCTTGAAAAAGCAAATTGATTCAGCTCAGCGCGCAATCGCAAATGCCCGGGGCGAATTATCCAAAGCAAAAGACGCAAAAGACAATACACGTATCGAAAACGCTCAAAAGGCTATTGAAAAAAATGAAAAAGAGTTGATAAGAGCAAAGGCGGCTTTGGACAGGGAACTTACCGGCACCGAAAATCAAATAGAAGAGAGCACATTATATTATAACGTTGACCATGAGAGAAAATCCGTCACGCTGATGGAGATGGGCGATAAGGCTGCTGAGAAATTGTTGGGTCTTAATCTCCACGCATATCAGAGCGAACAGTGGCGGCATCGAATAGAGCAGGGTTTAAGAGCACATCTTGTTTTCGAAAAAGAAAAGAGTTATGTGGTTATGGACGGCAAGGTGGTGATTGTCGATGAATTCACCGGCAGACTTATGCACGGCAGGCAGTGGTCGGACGGTCTGCATCAGGCGGTCGAGGCAAAAGAGGGCGTTCAGGTAAAGGAGGAGACCCAGACGCTGGCAACCATCACTTTGCAGAATTTCTTTAAGCTCTACGGGCAGATTTCGGGCATGACCGGAACGGCGGCGACCGAAGCGGACGAATTTATGAACATCTACAAGCTGGACGTTGTGGTCATCCCGACGAATGAGCCGTGCATACGTGACGACCAGGACGACATGATTTACAAGTCGATGAAGGAGAAGTTTGCCGCCGTCATCGATGAAATTTTCGAGATAAGCTGTGCGGGTCGGCCTGTACTGGTGGGAACGGTAAGTGTCGAAAAAAATGAGGCCATTTCAGCGGCCTTGACCAAGAAATACGGCATCGAACACGAGGTACTCAACGCGAAACATCATGAGCGTGAGGCACAAATTGTCGCAAAAGCCGGCCACCAGCACCGCGGGCGGGACGGCAAGATGAGGGGCAATATTACGATAGCAACCAACATGGCCGGTCGCGGTACGGACATAAAGCTCGGCGCAGGCGTTGCCGAAATCGGCGGATTGGCCGTGGTGGGAACAGAACGGCACGAAGCGAGGCGCATCGATAATCAGCTTCGGGGGCGTGGGGGCAGGCAGGGCGACGCGGGCTCGAGCGTCTTTTTCCTCAGCTTTGAGGATGAGCTTATGCGGGTCTTTGCGCCCGAGTGGACGGTCAAGGCCCTTGCCTGGATCGGCTGGGAGGAAGGTCAGCCCATATACCACAAGAGAATCAGCAAAGGCATCGAAAAGGCCCAGAAAAAAGTGGAGGAGCGAAACTTCGAAGCGCGCAAGAGTCTGCTCGAATACGACGAGGTGATGGATTATCAGCGGAAAATATTTTATTCGAGAAGGCGCAATATCCTCCAAGGCAAAGGCCTTAAATCCGTCATCAGCGAAATGATTGCCTCGGCCGTAGCAGCCAACTGCGAGACCATGCTGAGCGAACAGTACCCGTACAATTGCATGATTGAATGGGCACGAACTAATTTTAGCGTTGAACTGCGATCAGGCGAGGTCGCCGGTGCTTTGGCAAACGAGATTGAGCAATTGATAAAAGAGCGTGCCAAGAAGGATTCCGCCAACGATATTTCTATTTCGATAGGCGAATACCTTGAAGATTACCGGGACCGCAGCACCTGGGACATCGAGGGGTTGCAGCGATGGGCGATGAGCGCGTTCGGGGCGGGCCTGTCAGCGGGTAAATTAAGACACGCCGAGCCTGAAGAGATTGAAGAGATGTTAGTTACTGCCGCCGGCCTGCAGATTGACAAAAAGGACTGCTCGCAACTCGACGGGTTCTTAAGAGATGATTTTGCGATAAGAACTTTCGTCCAGTGGGCGCGCGCCAAGTTCGATGTCAGATTAGACCTTGGCGAACTAAAAGAGCTCAAAGCCGACGAGATTCGCGAGCGCCTGACCAGAGAAGTAGAAAAGAAATACAAAGAACGAGAGATTGCCTACCCGGTTGAGTTTGCGATGAGCATGGTCTTTGGGCCTCAAGGGGCGAATATCTATGCCTTTGAGTCACTGGCCGAGTGGGCGAACAAAAAGTACCTCGCCGGTCTTTCAGCCGAGAACTTGCAGAACATGTCCCCGCGGGCAATACACGAGAAGCTGCTTGGGATGAGCAGGAGCTACTTGGCCGACGGAAACGGAAAACTCACCGAAGAAATCACTGCCAGTCTCGCCACCACCCGCGAACCAGCCGAACTGGCCGATTGGGCCAATGAGCGTTTTGAGGCCCAACTGGACGTATCTGATATTCAGGAACCGGAGAAGGCGAAGTACAAACTGATTGAGGCAGGGACCGAATTTCTGCGAGCTGAACTAAGCGACCTTGAAAGATACGTGCTGGTGCAGATTTACGACAGCACGTGGAAGGACCACCTGTACTCGATGGACCACCTCAAGGATAGTATTTTCATGCGTGGCTTTGCAGAGAAAGACCCGAAAATCGAGTACAAGCGCGAAGGCTATCAGATGTTCGGCGAGATGTTAAAGGTCGTTGAAGACCGCGTTACCGATACCATATTCAAGGTTCGCCTTGACCCCGGCGCCCGGGCGCGAAGTGTGTGGAATGTCAGCAGCACTCAGCATGACGAGGTAGGCCAGTTCGCGATGACCGAAAGACAGCGGGCGGCCGCTACCGCACCGCAGGGCGAGCGCAGGGTCAAACAAATCAGACTTGAACATCCCAAGGTCGGGCGAAACGAACCTTGCCCGTGCGGCAGCGGCAAAAAGTACAAGAAATGCTGCGGAAAGAATGCCTGAAATATCTTATGCAGCGGCCAAAGTACCTGATTGATTAATGCGAAACTCAAACCTGGTGTATCCAAACGGTCTCAATAAAAAAGAAAACATCGGACAACGGTGAATTGCCCGATGTTTTCCGGAGGGGAGAAAACTCTTTCGTTAATAACTATCGGCAAAAAGATTTGTATCTCTTTAGATAAAATTATACCATACGTCCTATAATTTTGTACGCTAAACAACCATTTAGGTTCAAAATTTTAAAAATTTTCAGGACATACGGGGGATTCCCCCTTAAAAATACGCAAAACATCCCACATTAAGGAAGCATAAAGCATATTGGAATAACAAGAAGGGATTAATTTGCAGAACACTCGATGATGAGCTTCGGTTGTTTGGTTTGGGTGGCTTCGCCGGAATAGAAGCCTAAATAGTCCTTGACGGCGTCGCCGTTATTCAGTTTCGTGAAATAGACCTTGAGTTGTGTAGTGCCGCTTCTATTGATATTGGCCCGGCCGGCGGCGTTGAAATCGCTCGAGGTCATTACATTTTCGGCGCCCGGGTCAATTGAGAAAGATGCAACGACGATAGCGTTTCCAACAGCCTCCCAGTCGGAAGCTTCCAGGGCGACGGCACCGAAGGATGGATTGGCGATATCGATTAGACAACGATTTTCGGTTGCAGGCGGATCGACCGGCCAGCCGAACGGGTCCTGGCCATATTCGTCGCCGCGGGTCATCTCAAGCCTGACGGCCTGTATCGTGCAATTGGCAGGAATAGTGGAGGTATCGAACGACAGGATGTTTCTGTAAGACTCGCCGCCCGTATTATCGCCTAAGCGCAGGGATTCATCACCGTCGTTGCCGGTGTTTGCTCCGGCGCCTGCGATGCCGGAGCCGTCATCGTAAACCCGGCCGTCTTCGGATGCGGTGCTGTAGAAGGCCAACGTTGGTGTGGCGGTGGCGTAGGTGACGATGAGTTTGGGCCTATATTCCGGCGTGCCGATTTCTGCGGAATAGAAGCCTAAGTAGTCGCTTATATTGTTGAACGAGATTGGCGTTTCGAAGTAAATCCTCATTTGGGTGGTGCCGTTTTTGTTGATATTGTTTAAACCGTCGGCGTCGAACTCGGTTGAGACCATTGCGCTGTCGGCGCCCGGGTCTGCTGCGAAAGATGCCACGGCGACGGCATCAGCCGGGGCGTTCCAGTCCTCGGCGCTCAACTGTTCGCTGCTGCCGAACCAGGGATTGGCGACATCAATCAGACAGCTCCCGGCCCATTCGAATGGGTCCTGGCCGGACCATAGTCCGCGGGTCAGTTGCAGCTGGGCCGATAGTATGACTGCACCGGCGGGTATGAATGATGTGTCGAACGATACGACGGTTCGATAGCCTTTGTTCTGGGAGTGGTCGCCGAGGCACAGGGCCCTGCCGTCGGAATCATTGTCGTCGCCGTCTTCGCCTGTACCGGCGCCGTCATCCCACACACGACCGTCATGGTCTGCTATGCCGGTGAAGGTATCTTCGATCTCGACGAGGCTATCGGTGGCGAGCCAGTATTGGGCGAAGTTGTCGACGTCGAAGATATCGACCTGACTATCACGGTCGAGGTCGGTGCCGTAGCACCACATTGTAGTGGAGCAATCGTTATCGAGCCAGTGTGAGGCCAGCACCGCAAAGTCGGTCGTGTTGACATTGTTGTCGTCGTCGAAATCGGCGCAGAGGGCGAAGCTTGACAGGTCGGTTTGAGCGAAGTCGGGCGGCAGAGAGGCTCCATCGGACAGGCCCGCCAAACCATCGGCGGCATCGATATTAAGGTACGTGATTCGAATTGTGCCTTCAAAGAACATCTCAATCTGGAAGCTGTTCGAATTTGCAGCGCCCGCTTCGGGGACATCGCGGAAGGTTACAACAACCCTGTCGGTCAATTGCTTCCAGGTGATCTCGCCGCCGGCGGATGGGTCGAGGTCGTCAAAGAGCGCGGAAATTCGCATGATGGCGAAATGGTCTTCGAGGGTCTCGGCGGGGTTGGTATCGGCGGCATCAAAGGTGATATAGCCGTTGCTGCCAATGCGGAAAGAGTCGAAGGCGGAACCATAGATGCCGACCTGCTTGGGGCCGGTAAGGGTCAGCAGCACCGAATCATCGTCGCCGAGGGTCAATGTCGCGGGGTCATTGGGTTCAGTGGGAAATTGTGCGGTGTTTTCACGACAAAGCGTGTAGAAGCAGGCCGAGCCATCGGGAATAAAGGTGAACATTTTGTTGTCCAGGTCGTTGTTCTGAGAATTGAACAGTTCCGTGAAGTATTGGACTACACTTATGAATACGGTGGCCTCGTTTGAACCTCCACCTGCAGGCGGCAGGCCGCCGTCGTCGGCTATGAAATCAAACTCGTCCGGCCCGAGGTAGTCCCGCTGAGGAGTATAGATGACCTGATTGTCATTGTTTGGCAGTTCGTATTCGATGGTTTCGATTGCGCCGCCCTCAGAATCAGTCAGCGTGCCGTGGCTCGGCAGTGAGGTAATGATAAAGCTGAGCGCGGCGGGTGGGTCTGGCAATCCGTCGTCGATTGCCTGCAACTCTATCGAGACGGACAGATTCATACTCGCAGCGACAGTTGCGCTGTCGGCGTAAGGGGGCGATGAGGAAACACAAGCAGTTGTCATTGAAAGGGCGGGGTCGCCGTACAGGTTGATGCCTACCATATTCATCCAGGACGAACCACCCCAGGTTGTGTCAAAATTGGCCCGGCACCAGTTGAGAGCGGCAGCGGCGCGGTCGTTATCGGCTGTCATTCGGCTGAAGATATAATATGCATGGGAAGCGTTGTCTGCATAAGTGGGGCCGATACTTGGGTCCCACGAGCCAATCGCATACCAGGTTACCCTTGTTCCGGCGAAAGTTGCTATCGCACCATTTTTCAGCAGGCGATGGGCGAGGTTGTCTGTGTTTTCCGGATGAGCGACCTCGCAGGAGACGGGCACAACAAAGGAAGGATGAGCGTCATCCAACTGCGAGCAGTAGCTGGTGCTGAACAGTGTGGGCCATGTTGTTTCATCGTGGTTTGGATGATTGCCGGTTATGTTGGGGTACTCCGAATCGCTTATCCAGCAGAATCTATAGGCGATGGTTTCATTGCCGTGTCCCCACCATGTAACGAAGCCGTATTGATTCTGCCATTCGGAAACGAGGTTGTTTACAGTAAGGGGCGAATCACAAGCGGTAAGCGGATATGCGGAGCCATCGTCATAGACACCATCGTTTTCATAGAGTGTGTAAGCTTCGAATCCCTGAGATGATGCGACCGAATTGACATCCTGGCCCCAATTATCACCAAATGTACGGTCTTCTGCATCAAGGAAGCGATAATCGGCGACGCCCTCACCCTCTTCATCCTGTGGGGCGAAGTTTGATACGGCGGCGGCAATCAGGACCTTGCTGCGCCAGGAGCGGTCGCCTGATTCGGCGTGATAGTTAATTATCTTTTGCAGAACCGAATCGAGGTCGGTGTATGAGCCGTAGAAGGGAATCCTGCCCACCTGGAGCTCACAGAATTTGTCGGCTCCGCCAGCGGGGAGATAATCATCATTGTATTCGCCATAGTAACCGTCGCCGTCATAGTCCCAGGTGGCGGTTAGCTCGGCAAAGAACATATCGCTTGGTGCTTCTTCGTAGTCGTCGCCGGCGCCGTGTCTGGGATAGCACATCTTCATTGGAATTGAAGTCGAAGAATTAAAGATTGCAGGATGAGGGTCGCCTATCAGCAGGACGTATTCGATTCCATCAGTAAGATAATGGGATTGGAGCCAATCGCGAATATTGTCGGCGCGCTGGTCTGCGCTGGCTCCCGAAAGATAATGCGTATCGTCTGCGGAAGTGGCCTGGGTAACAACCTTAACGGTGTGTCCGCAGTTTTCTTTGCACACAATAAAGGCGGCAAGTTTCGTACTGGTATCGCGAATCGTGCTTGTGGTAATAATGACATAATCGGTGGTTGGGCCTGCAGCCGGAGCCGGGGGCGAATAGAACTTATCGTAGTCCCGGGAGTTGACGGTTTCAGGCAACAGGTTCGGCAGAAAATGGGATGCTGCGAGGGTGTCAGCGGCGCCGGCGTCGGGGGCGACTGAAATTTCGGCTGTTGCACCGGCAAGGAGACGAAGCTTCTTTCGGACGGGATTATAGGCGCTTGTCCAGATTCTGAGCCGGACGAATTTTAATTGGCGAAACTGGCCGACGGAGACTACTTCAACGGGCTGTTTCGGGAAGAATTCATCTTTGTTGTAAACAGAAGTATCCCGGCCTGCGACGATGAGGGATGGGTCTTTTCCGGCCCAGTCGAACACATATTTGCCTGCGTCCCAGGTTGCAGCCGGCGGCGCAGGAGGTATTTCGTATTGGCCGGGCAGGTCGTGCCAAACGGCATCGGTTAGTCCGGCCTGGAGCGAGTTCAGATTGGCGCCGGCAGGCAGCAAGACCCGGACCACCGAATATGCAAGCAGAGGCTCGCCGGGACGAGCACCGTATGGAGAGCCGGTCAAAGCTGTGATGGGGGCAGCTTTGGTATCGGCCGGGGGGACAACGATTTCAAGCTCTATCACGGTCCTGCCGGAGGGGCCGGTTTCGGCGTACGGTCGGGGCAGGTGCCTTACTACCGTTTGAGCCCATGCGTTACTACCGGAGCATAAAAGCAGAGCCGCAATCATCAGTTCACAAACATTGCTGCAGGAACGATACCGTGCCTTGATGTAATATCGATCGGCCAATACGGCTCTCCGATTTGGGCCTCATTTATCACTACGAGAAAGGGCTGCAAGCATTCAACTTACAGCCCTGCCGGTTACAAGTATGCCCGTAGTTTTTTACTCACAGACTAAACGTGTAAGGTTTAGTCTATCGAGTATTCAATCAAGAGTTTCGGTTTTCGGGTTTCGACCGCCTCTGCCGAGTAGAAACCGAGGTAGTCGGTCTGACCATTGTTGTTTCGCGGCGTTGTGAAGTAAACTCTCAGTTGAGTCAGGCCGTTGAGGTTGATATTCATTCGGCCGTCGGCGCTGAACCTGCCTGATACCATATAGTCGCCCTCATTCGGATCCGCCGGAGCACTTGCGAAAGATGCAACGCCGGCAATCGTAGCGGGCGCCTCCCAATCACCGCCTTCGAGAACTTCGCTGGTGCCGAAGTTGGGCACAGCAAGGTCGATGGCGCATGTTCCGCCCCAGTTGAATGGATTAGAGGAGTAGCTCTTTGCGCCACTGGCCAGTTTCAGCATGACTCCTTCTATGGTGTAATTGTCGGGGAAGACCGAGGTGTCAAATGATACAATAACTCGATAGCCTTGATTACTGGAGTAATCGCCCAGGCGAAAGGCCTTATTGTCAGAATCATCCGCGTCGCCGTCCTCGCCTGTACCGGCCCCGTCATCCCACACACGGCCATCATGGGCCGCTATGCTGGGTATGGCCATGGTAGGCGTGCGCGACGTGTAGCGGACTATCAGTTGTGGTCGCCTGTCGGGCTCACCGGGAAGCTCAGGTCCTTCCTCTTCAGCAGAATAGAAGCCCAAAAAGTCACTTCTGTCGTTAGATAAGCGGGGCACTGTAAAGCGGACTCTCAACTGAGTGGTGCCGTAGGTGTTGATGAGGCTGTTACCCTGGGCATTGAAGTCGGTTGAGACTATCGGGTTTTCCGGTCCCGGGTCCGTGGTAAACATGGCGACGGCCAGAGCATCGGCTGCGTTGTGCCAATCCTCGTTTTCTACGTCCTCGGAACTGCCGAAATAAGGGCTGGCGATATCAATCACACAATTCCCGCCCCACCCCTCGAAGGGACTTGTTCCCTCCTTCGAACCACAGGTCAATCGAACCTTAGCTGAGATTATCTCGGCATCGGTCGGGAGGGAGGAAGTGTCGAACGACAGCAGGACTCGATAGCCCTGATTGGTATTGTAATCGCCAAGACGCAGGGCCTTGTAGTTACTATCGTCCCGGTCGAAACCGAGGCCTACACCGTCCACATTGTCCCACAGGCGAGCATCCTGTGGAGGAATGCTTACGAATATACCTTCGACTTCAATTGCGTCGAGACTACCCTGAGCGACGGCTGAAGCCGGGGCCGAATACTGTGTTTCATTCTTGTTTGGCGCCATATCGCGTGCCTTGACCTGATAGGTATATTCGGTCCCCGGGTCAAGTTCGGTATCTGTGTAGATTGGGCTGGGTTGCCAATTGCTGTTATGCGTGGGCAGGGTGACGTTTTTGAAGTAATATTCAACTCCGCTTTGGTCGGAAGCGGTTGTCGCGGTCATTATTATGGAATTAGCCCCTGCTATTGCATTAGGTTCAGAGGCCCATGTCAGAGTATTGGGTTCGGGCGGAGAAAGGTCAAACTCAACTCCGTCGAGCCAACAATTATACAGCGTAGCGAAATCGATGTTGTTGACAGTCCCGTCACGAACAAGTGGGGCAATATCGGCGTTATCACAGTTTTCGCCGGAACAGTCATCTCGGAGCCAGTTCAGGGCCATAATCCACAGGTCCGGCATGGTAACTTCACCGTCGCCATTGATGTCACATATAATATCGACCTCAGACGAGACTGGATTTGCATCGTATAAATAGGTTGTATATGTGCCTGTGTAGATGTGTACTTTTATATTATCAACCAGGAGAACCTGGTCAAAGAGCCAACCGCCATCCAAGACCAGAATGATCTCAAGGACCTCTTTGTCACCGAAGAGATGTTTTGCCTCTTCGATAGTCGAGTAAAAAGGCCCGCCGAATTGTGAGAGGTCAACTATGTGGTCAGCGGTGTCCATTAAATTACCGGTGTTGTTTCTCTCCGCCCAATTGGGGTCTTGCTCGTCAACATACCAACCGTTATGTACGGGGTTATCCATATAATCCGGGGGTGTGCCCCAATATATAAAGGCGTATTTGTCGCCCGAATCAGCGACATGACTGTCATTCCAGTCAATCAGGATACTGAATCGCGGTGACCCGCCGCCGAACGAGCCTTCGGTCATTTCGAAATCCGAGCTGAGTTCGTTCACATCATTAAATGTCATTGGCTCAGGAGGTCTAAACAGGACGCTGCCCCACGGTGGTGCTTCATCGCCGATTGACTCGAGCTTAACGACGTACGGATTTTCCGGGGGACCTTCTACGACGATGGAGGCCTTGTCAACCAGTGTCCAAATGTCGTCCCCATATAATGGCTCGGACAGATAATAGTGGCCGAAATTGGGATCCGACTCGTCGAAGCCGGTCAAAATCCATCCATTGTTGTCCACGTTGTCGGTTATATATACGCCCGGGAAAGGCTCATTGGCATCGTATGTGCCGGCATAGAAATCGAGGTTATTCACGTTGCCGGTCCCGTGGATCGGGTTGCCGTCCATTATGCTGCCAAATCGCATGATGCGCGAGAGTTTGTTGGAGATGATTTGTATGAACCACTCACCGTATATCGCACCTTCCGGGCGAACGCGCTGCCAATTCTGACGCAGCTCGAGGGTAGTGTCTGTACGGACAAACTCGGTTGGCTGCGGAAACAAGGAGTTATAGTGCTTCACACCGAGGATGTTTGGGTCACTGAAATAAATTCCGCCGTTAAAAAACAACAGATAGTCGTCGCCCGGCCCGGAATCTTCAAGTTTGTAAGCAAGGTAAAAGTTTTTGTCATCGTAGGCCATATACAACTTGCCTGTCCCGATCTGGTCGCCGCCTAATGTTCCATCGGCGTAGAGATACCGAGTACCTGCGGTTTCCCATTCATCGAGGTTACCATCGATGACAATGGGCCCGGAACCGGCTCGACCAAAGGCAATCAGGGCCTCAATCTCGGAGTGCTCGGCCTCGTCCTCATAACTAAATACGATGTTTCCTGTGAGTGTGAAATCCTGGTAGTCAAGGCCTCTGATCGTGGCATAGGTTTGACCATCGTTTGAGACAAGGTCACTTACGTTCTGGGGACTGGTGCCATTGACTTTCAGCTCACTTATGGCACAAGCGCGTCCACTGTTATCACTTTTGGCCATCAAATACAGGGTATCCATTCCCATGTCGGCGTACTCTTCATAATCATAAGAAAGTGTCGGCGCATAGCCGAGAGTGAAGTCGATGGTGCCGGTTTCCCTGGTGAATGTGAGCGTGAACAGGGAGTTAGGGTCGTCACCGAACCAGCTATTCGGGTCGGCTCCATTGGGCCAGATGTAGTTATTATCTATGGCTACCGGAATGAACCAAAATTGTCTGGTGCGAAGGCCAAGCTCCCAATCGCCGTACGCACCGGGGGAACTGCCGATGCGTGTTTCAACCAGATTCTTGTAGATGAGAAACGGCCCCCAACTATCCTCGCTGACGATTACGTCAGTCATTTGGGGATTAGCAAAAGTTGTTGTTGTAAGGATTGCAATGAGGCCGACTATTATGCACTCTATCCATATTCTTTTCATCGTACTCCTCCGAATTTTTCAAGTGACCAGAACCACTTTTTCCAGAGCGGTCGGCGGTCGGAAAACTACCTGTCTTTTTCCAACGGAGTAGCTTTAGAGCTACCCCACACACAATTTACAGAGTGGGTCCTGCAAAGCGATGCCTGGCCAAATCTTAACACCTCCGTGTGTCAGACAACCACAAAGATGCCATTCCGCGCACACAGTGCGCCCTCCTAAGCCTGCAGTTACCCGAGGAAAGTCTGAAATGAAATCAGCACCTTCCTCCTCACAACTCTATCCTCGGCATTAGTATAACCTGTCAGGGCCAAATAATCAAGCGAAAATATTTTTTTTTCTTCGATTTATGAACGGTGAGGAATATTGGGGATATTTTTCACAATCAGGGTAGGGATTGTAAAAAGTTTTTTGACGAGAGCAGCGGTGCGAGCCGAGCATATTCTTGGGCAATGGAAGTACAAACACTTAATGTAGGCGGGTGTCGTGTGGGTGTAAAAATTTTTTCCGGCACCTGTTAACACTTTAGCTAATATGGAATCCTGTTTTGCGATTTTTTTCCTTGAATCACGGCCCTGATCGTGGTATATTATTGATAATTGAGGAGCGGTGAGGAAGCTTGGGGGATATTCTAAGCTTTCCTGCCTGGTTTTTATAACATGGATGTTTGAGGTGGGTTGTGCGCCTTTGGCGCCAAGGGTGAGAGAGGGTGTTTGTCCAAATGGTGACGAGAGTGATGAGTGGGTTGTCAACAACGACCAGAAAGAAGACAGCAATCGGACTGCTGGTTCTTTTCGCTCTAATCTTCGCGCAGCCTGCTGACTTGCACGCAGCAGCAGAAATCCTCGGTTTCTGGACTGAGGGCACAAGCCATACAGCCGAACCCGGCCCCGACCGCGCTTTGATATTTACTGCTCATGTTGAGGACAATGACAGCGATATGAACATAACTTCGGTCACTTATGGCGGTCAGTCAATGACCAAAATTATCGAGCAGAATCATGGAACGGTCTTTCGGTCATACGTCGCGGCGTTCATTCTCGACGAGGCGGGCATTAACGCCGCAAGCAGTAATACATTCAATGTTACATGGGCCCAAAATCCTTCCTTCATACCACCGGGATACTCGAGTGTCTTTTTGGGTAACGTTATTCAATCTATTCCTATCGGTGCCAGTGAAGGTAACGGCGTCTCAAGTGGCTACACGGTGACAACCAATCCGCTTTCTACAAATAATGGTGATGTTGTCGTTGTTGCCGGTACCCACAGTAATTCCGGTACCTACTCGGTTAACAATGGCTTTACCAAGGCAATCGAACTGACGGTTAAGTCCGGAGATGGGGTGGCTGGTTACAAGCAGGCAACCGGTGTTAATGAGACTCCGAGCATTACGCACTCCTCAAATACCCGCCAGGTAATCATTGGCTTCGTAGTGCAAAGTGGGGAGACCGATCCCCCGACGCCTAATCCTGCAACTTTTTCGTCTGCTCCTACGACGGTAAGCGATACGGAGATAACGATGACTGCAACGACCGGTACAGATGCCACCGGCCCTGTTGAATACTATTTCAGCAACCTTACGAACCCAGCGCACGACAGCGGCTGGGTAACTAATCCGGTCTATAATGATACCGACCTTAGCCAGAATACCCAGTACACATACACGGTCCAGATGCGTGATGCCTGGTTAAATACGGGTGGCGTATCGACTCCTCCACAGAGTGCAACGACGAAGCTGACGCCGGACCTGATAGTGGCGATATCTGGAGGTGATTATACCACTATTCAAGCAGCCATAGATGCCAGCAGCCACGATTGGATTATTGAAGTCACCGATGGCTTCTGGGGTGGTTCAGGGAACCGCGACCTCGATTTCGCCGGCAAACGCATAACTGTCCGCAGTGCGAACGGGCCCGAAAGCTGCACTATAAACTGCGGCGGGACCTCGATATCTCCCCACCGCGCTTTTTACTTCCACAGCGGCGAAGACGCCAATTCAATCGTGGAGGGTTTTACTATCAAGGACGGTTATACCAAACGTAACGGCACCATCCCTGGCATGGATGACGCGTTTGGTGGAGCTATATTTTGTTGTCTAGAAAATGCAGAAGACAAGCCTTCTTCGCCAACAATCAGGAACTGTATAATTACGGACAACAAAGCGGTTAGTGACTATGGAGAGGCGTACGGTGGTGCGATATTTTGTCTTTCATCGGCGCCAACCATTGTTGACTGCACTATTAGTTCCAACCAGGCCAATTTCGGCGGCGGTATCGGCTGCGCATACCCTGTGGAACTGGAGGACCCCCCGGTGCCAACAATCATTAATTGCACAATCAGCGACAATGTTGCTGTTTGCGATGACCCTGTCAGCACACCAACAAATGGTTTCGGGGGCGGCATCTATTGTTATGACAGTTCCATTGTAATTGACAATTGCACAATCATCGGCAATTCAGCTTTATATGGCGGGGGCATCCGCTTCAAATACTCTGTGGATCCGGAGATAGCCTACCCGCAACTTGTGATTACGAGGAGTACAATCAGCGGCAATTCGGCGGCCTATGCTAACCCTGACCCCGATGATTGGGGTCGTGGAATAGGAGGCGGAATAGCAATGTCACCATTGTGCGGAGGGAACATTTCCCGGAGCATGATAACGGGGAATTTGGCGGTGTATTACGGCGGCGGCATCGACTGCGAAAACACATCATCGCTTGAGATAGTCAATTGTATTATCAGCGGGAATCTGGCGGACAGCGGCAATCCTGCAATTCCCAGTGCCGGCGGCGCGATATGCTGCTACGGGTCATCGCCGACAATAGTGAACTGCACGATTAGCAGCAATGAGGCCGAAGATTACGGAGCGCAGGAGTATGAAGACTTTGGAGGGGGCGCAATATTTTGCTGGGTGGACCCGGGATACGCATATCCTATTAACTCTCAGCCGGACATTAAGAACTGTATATTTGAGAACAATGGCGGCCACGCCGTACACGAATACGGGGATGATGGCGACCCGAATTTGACGTGTTGCCTTTTCCATAACAACTCCGACGGTGATTACTATGATTGGGACGACGGACCAAGAGGCCGGACATCTACCGGCGCCATTAACATCAATAACATCCCTGATGGTTTTGCAAGAGAGAACAAAGACGGCGACCCGCGCTTTATGAGCGACCCGAATGAGCCGCCCGAACCACAGGACCCCAACGAGTTTACGTGGACGGATGACCCGAGCCTGTCGCTTAATCGAACGACTCTATATGACTGGCGGGCATCGTTTGTCGCCGATGAGCTTGTCGGCAGGCATATTAACGCCAACAGCGACCAGAACCAGAGACGGCAGGCGTACATTACAGGTAATACGGCAACGACGATAGAGGTTGTTGGCGACCTGACGGGATATGTTGCAAAGGGCGACAAATATAAGATTATCGATTATCATCTGTGGGGTGACTCGCCGTGTATCGATACGGGCACGAGCCGGGGGGCGCCAATAACAGATATTGAGGGTAACGTGCGACCTGTCGATAAGCCGGGCGTGAAAACCGTGACCGAAGGTAACCCGAACGCCGATGGCATAGTAAGTTTTGAGGATGTTTTAATCATAGCGAATAACTGGTTGCGTGATGACTGTGAGGGACCAGGCACATGCGGCGGTGCTGATACAGCACCTCCCGGCGGCGATGGATTTGTCAACTATCGGGACTTTGGCGCAACAAGTTCTAATTGGCTTACAGAGGCGCTTTGGGACATTGGAGCCTATGAGTTCCAAATAGACGAGTGAGGACAGACAAATCTATTAAAAGTGGTCTGCGAAGCGATTCCACAGCTTTTCGCTTTGTAATTTTCGCTTTTTTTTGCCTCTTTGGCAAAAAAATCGCACCAAACGTGCTTGCACTATCGCCCCCAAAAGGGGGAAATCCGAAATACGAAACAAACCCAAAATCCTAATGATAAAAACCCTCGGGATTACCTCGTAGCTCCACTCCTATAATATGTCGATAGCATATGTCCAGATAGCACCAAACACGCTTGCACTATCCTGCTATTTGCCAAAAAAATAAAATTTTTTTATTCCTTCCTACGCAAGTACTTAGCGATTTTGCGCGACAAAAAAATCCCGATTTTTCGCACCAAACGTGCAAGTTTGTGCAAAGGGTGGAGGGGCGTGGTAATTTACAATTTTCGATTTTCTATTGACTATTGCGGTTGCAAGGGCGGAGGACCCCGGCGCGAGCCGGGACTTCACTTCGCTCAGCAAAGAACAGTGAATGGAGGAAAGAGGACGGAAGAGAAAAGAACATCGAACATCCAACGCCGAACTTCGAATGAAGTCAGAGAGGACCCCGGCGCGCCGGGACTTCACTGCGCTCAGCCCCGAAAGGTCGGGACTTCGCTTCGCTCAGCAGAAGGGGAAAAGAACGTCGAACTTCGAATGAAGTCAGAGAGGACCCCGGCGCGAGCCGGGACTTCCCTTCGGTCAGCATGCGAGAATTGTCGGTTTTCTCGGTGGGTTTCG
>CAZLWL010000026.1:0-29630 GCA_964563335.1 uncultured Pirellulales bacterium | reverse complement strand
AGCCAATGGTCGAAATCCAGATTGAACAGATTAAACGGGTTGAGATAATGGTAAATCACAAACCCCTTCCTGCCGCCGACAACACCAAAGAGAAATAACAGCGCTACACAAAACAATCCGCTCCTTATCGTGTTCGTCAGCCAAAATGGCGCTTTCCACCGCTTCACTTTACGGAGTATAGGTAGGCTGTATATCAATTCCTGCAGCGCACCGAACGGGCAAGCCCATCCACAGATAAGCTTATTCCCGATGACGGCCAATACAACAAAAAATACCAAAGCAAGTAATTTGCTGGTTATAGATGGATACAGCCCTACCATAGACTTAAAGACCTTAACTGTCCCTTCCATTGGATTCGGGGATTTCCCCAGCACGAAACCACATACAAGCACGGCAGCAAGGAGGCATGTGATATATGGGATTCGCGGATACCACAGTTTGCGCTCGGAGATATTTGCATTATCCGGCCGACCGAAGCGAGTCAGATACACCAAACCAAACAGCACGATTGCCGCAAATAGGTAATATTTTAGTCCTGTCGAGTGATGGGAAAGGATATGTGTAGTCGCATGTTCCAGTTGTTCCTGAGATATCCCCAGTTCGTTGAGTGGTTTTTTCTTCGGTGTCTCCAGTGGCAAGGCAAGCTCACGTGCCAGGCCCTTGCCGGTGACACCCAGTTTTGGGGCAATTTCCCGGATACTCATATTTACCGTGAATTGGTTTCCTGCCTGACTGGGCCTGTCAGGTTCGCATAATATACCAAGAACGCTAATTAAAAGCACCGCTGCTACGCTCACGATAAACCACATTTTTTGTCGTGGTGATAGCTTTGCCAGATATGTATAGGCCATCGTTTTGATCCTCTAACTCTATCAGAATTGGGTCTTTCCCTATGAGTTAAACTTACGTTAACATTAGACTAAACCGGGATTTCCCATTTGCCATTGACTCGGGGCCGAGACAGCCGGTCAGCAGTTACGTCCGGCTGGAATACCTCGGAGTAAACATTATGTTCGCGGACTCGGCGGGCTATCAACCGGCCGTATTGACTGCCGAAATCTATTATTGCTATCGTCTGGCACAACATACTTACTGAATTTCAAAAGGCTCCGAGACGGAGTAATTCGGCGATTCCTTCGTTATCATTATATCATGAGGATGCGATTCGGCCACGCTGGCGGCGCTGACCCGGACAAACCTTGCCTTTTCGCGAAGCTCGCCAATCGTTCGCGTGCCGCAGTAGCCCATCCCCGCCCGCAGGCCGCCGACAAGCTGATACACAAAATCGCTCAGGCTGCCGCGATAGGGCACCCGGCCTTCCACGCCCTCGGGGACTAATTTATCCCTATGGGCGGAGCTTTCCTGTCCGTACCTGTCGGCAGAACCCTGCACCATCGCTCCCAACGAGCCCATCCCCCGGTATTCCTTGAACTGCCTGCCCTTGTAAATTACCAACTGGCCCGGGCTCTCGTCCAGACCCGCAAACAACGACCCCATCATCACAGCCGACGCCCCTGCGGCAATCGCCTTGGTTATCTCACCCGAATGACGTATTCCACCGTCTGCGATGACCGGGATATTGTGCTTTTTTGCCACCGATGCGCAGTTCATTATCGCTGACACCTGCGGAACACCAACTCCAGATATTACCCTCGTTGTACATATAGCACCCGGCCCGATGCCCACCTTGACCGCGTTTGCACCGGCCTCTATCAAATACTTGGCCGCCTCGGCCGTGGCGATATTGCCCGCGATAACGTCAATATCATGCCGGCTCTTAATTTTCTTCACCGTCTCAATAACGTTGCGCGAATGCCCGTGCGCCGTGTCCACGACAATAACGTCTGCCTCAGCGTCTATCAAGGCTTCCGCCCGCTCATAATCGCAAGCGCCGACAGCAGCCCCCACCCGCAATCGGCCGCGATTGTCTCTTGCTGCCAAGGGGTATTGCTGGAAACGGTCGATATCTCTCATCGTTATCAGCCCCGCTAACTCCCCTTTTTCGTCAACTAAAAGCAGCTTCTCGACCTTGTGCTCCTGAAGAATCTCCTTGGCCTGCTCCAGAGTCGTATCGGCCGGGCCGGTCACAAGGTTTGTCTTGGTCATAACCTTGCCCACGTTGACGGAGTCATCCTTGAGGAATTTCAGGTCGCGACGGGTCAGAATCCCCACCAGTTTTCCCGCCTCCACAATCGGTATCCCCGAGACGTTCTGCTCTGCCATCAGTTCGCGCGCTATAATCACGGATACCTCCGGGCTCAATACGACCGGGTCCAGAATTATCCCGTTTTCCGACCGCTTGACCTTGGCGACCTCTCTCTTCTGCGCCTCGATGGTCAGATTCTTATGGATAACCCCGATGCCGCCCTCCTGGGCTAATGCTATCGCAAGTGCCGATTCGGTAACCGTATCCATCGCCGCTGAGACTATCGGGATATTTATCCCGATATTGTTCGTCAACTGTGTCGATGTGTCCGCCTCGCCGGGTACAAAATCGCTCTTGCCGGGCATCAACAGCACATCGTCGAAGGTTATCCCTTCTGCAATGATTTTGCCACTATCCATAGCCTTTACCTCCCGCTTTCAATTGCCCAACCGTGATAAAGCCGCATAGTATAATCTCGGCCACACCATCCGTCAAAACAATTCCGCAAAAACGACGCGATCATGGGATACTCGGTCAGTCTGACCAAAGAAAATTTTTACTCCGCATCGAAAAAAAAATACCAATGAGTCCTATAATTGCGGCTTCTTTGCCGAAAAAACCTACTCAACAAGGTTTTTTGCCAGCTTCTTAATATCGAGTTAATATTTCCTTGACACAGCCCGGCCTTTCTGATATAATAACACTTGAACAATGGGGGTCAAAGATATGAATTCCAAAAAGAACACAACCAAGTTTTTTGAGGCCGTCGAGGCCGGCCGGGGTCCACCGGAAAGTAATGGAGGAAAGCTTCTTCGCCCGCTCTTACCCGGACATCAAATCTATTCCACCCGCTCCAACACATCCATAGTGCTCCGTTACTCTAACTCTCAAGTTTTGCCAATTCGGCCTCGCACATCTTTATCTGGCCCAAATCCGTCAGTTTCTCCCTCGCAGCCTTGAGGTATCCGACCGCCTTTGCCGGTGCACCCAGGTAGCGCGAGTACAGTATCCCCAACATAAGCTGCACCTGTTCGGCGTACTCGTATGACTTGTAATGGCTCAGGAATTTCTCGTAGGCCGCCGCCGATTCTTCCCACTTACCCATCGACATAAGCTGATTCGCCACATCTAATTGATGCCGCTCGGCTAACACAGCTTCTGAACTCGTCTCGGCCAACTCCAGATACAGCTTCGCCGCCTCGGGAAGATTCTTTTGGTTGATTAGCCGGGCGATTTCATTGCGAAGCCCCACCGTTCGTTTATCGGGCCCCTTCTCCGCGGGCGTTTTTTTGACCTCTCCAACAGCAACCGGCTTGTGCCCCATCCGGCCTTTGAACGGGTCGTATCCGTCGGAAACGGCATCACGATACACAAGCCGCCGGCCCCACTGCCTGAGTATGAACCACAGGTCCGTCTGGTCGTGGCCTATCAGCCTCGTTGCCAGGAGCAATAGCGGAGCTGCGATTCCAAATGCGTAACCGGCAAGATGCGCATCGTAGGCAACATGAGGCGTGGTCCTTACTATCATATTATCGATAAGAATCATTTTCAGGCCGATAAGATAAATCGCCGGCAGTTCCATTGTGCCGATAAAATAGAACAACCAGTACACTATAGTAATGAGCGTTTTGGGGAACAGAACGAGATAGGCCCCCGTTATAGCCGCTACTGCGCCGCTTGCCCCCAAAGCAGGGTTGTTGTTCAAAAGCGTATGGCCTATGCCGCTGAAGACCGCCCCGGCCAAGTAAAAGCACAAATAACCTACGTTGCCGAGCTTATCGTTAACGTTGTTGCCGAAGATGTAAAGAAAGTACATGTTTCCAATGATATGTAACAATCCGCCGTGAAGAAAAGCATACGTCACAAACTGCCACAGAAACGGCCGTGTTGGGGTTAGCATGAACGATTCGGCCCACGGGCGCAACGTCATTACTAATTTGCCGGTGACCGGGTCCGTCAGCATTCGGCTGCTTAGGAGAAAAATTGCCACGTTTACGGCAATCAGGCCGTAATTAAGATACGGCGTTCGGCGCGGCAGTATGCTTGTACGGATAGGTAATATCATTGGCGAAAGCTAATTGCTGTCTCTACGGCTACTTCAAAACCTGCGCCTATTGTAATGCCGACAGCCGGGTGCCACAAGTGATAAAAAAAACGGGGCATCAGCTTGCCCTACAAGCCTTTGCCCCGTTTACACCTCCCTGCATGGCAGAGACAGGAGCGGAACATGTTAGTATGAAAAAGGTTTACCTTGTTAATGTTACTTTTCCCTATCCGGCTCTAAATAAAACATACGAATGAAAATGCACGCACGCAAATCCAAAAAAACCTTTATTTCGTCGCGCCCAGCCGCTATTCTGGTCGTTTGAGACGCAGAATGAATGCAAAAACAGCAAAAAAACGTACTGCTGCCGTCGCCGCCGCCCTTAAAGAGCGAGGCCTTGCCGGTGCGGTGATTACCGACCGGGCGAATGTTACTTTCCTCACCGGATTCGGCGGTGACGATAGCTGGGCATTTATTATCGGCCGAAGGCTCTGGCTCCTGACAGACAGCAGATACACCGAGCAGGCCCAAAATGAGTGTGTCGCCTGCAGGATTGTCGAGTGCAAAGGTTCACTTTACGCCGAAGTCGCCAAAATCGTCGCCCGCTTCAAATCAGCCCCAACTCTTGGGATTGAAAACACTACCCCAGTCGCCGTATTTGACCAAATCAGGAAAAAGGCCAAAGCCAGGTTCAAAAAAACTCCTAACCTCGTCAAGCAGGTCCGCGCGATAAAGGAACCCGCCGAGGTCGCAGATATGAGGAAGGCCTCTCGTATTGCAGATAAGGTCCTGGACCGTGCTTTGAAATGGCTAAAGGTCAGTATGACAGAGTCGGAACTTGCCGGCTTGATAGAATTTGAGATTCGCAAATCAGGAGCCGTCGCTGCCTTTGAGACGATTGTCTGTTTCGGCCTCAACGCCTCCCGTCCGCATCACATCCCCGGCAAAAGGAGGCTTCGTAAGAATGACACAATCCTCATCGACTTTGGCGCAAAGTACAACGGCTACAACAGCGACAAGACCCGCTGCTTTTCCGTCGGCAAAGTCAAACGCGAATTTCAAAAGGCCTATAACGCCGTCGCACTTGCCCAGAAAACCGCCATCGACCTTATCGCCGAAGGTGTTAAGGCCAAGGATATTGACGCCGCCGCAAGAAAAGTCATCGCCGAGGCCGGTTTTCCCGTCTTTGGCCACGGTTTGGGCCACGGCCTCGGCTTGGAGGTTCACGAGCTGCCCGTGCTCTATCCAAAATCGAAAGACATACTCAAGGCCGGTCAGGTCGTCACCGTTGAGCCGGGTATCTATATCCACGGAAAGTTCGGCATCCGAATCGAGGACGATGTCCTCGTAACAAAAACCGGCCACAAAATCATCACTCGAACCAAAACCAGTCCTCTCCTTCGCATCTTGAAGTGCAAATAGTCGTAAATTCGTCCCTTAAGTTGTGGTTTGACAGGGCCGGGATCGGCGATTATAATACTGCTGGTTCGCTGGGGGTGGCCCGCCGGCGCGGGCATGAGATAAGACCCTTCGAACCTGAACAGGCCTCGCCAACCGGCGATGAACCTGCGTAGGGAAGCGACCGATAGATATCATCGAAATTTCGACAATCGCTTCCCAACGAAGCAATTTTTCTGTTTTGGTGCTATGTAGAAAACCTTGTAGATGTCATTCTGAGCGAAAATAGCCTTTAGCCCTGAGCGTAGTCGAGGGGGAAGAATCTCAAACCATTCGAACGCACGAGATTCTTCACCCCGCGTGTCCCGATACCTCGGGGATAAATCGGGCTTCAGAATGACAATTTTCTCACGTTTTCTACAGAGCGTATTTTGGGAGTTTGTTGAGATATGCCAACCCAATTACAAAGCGCACTGGCCGGAAAGATAACTGCCGAGGTCGAATACGTTGCCTCACGCGAGGGTCTTGAGCCCGACTTTATCAGCAATGAACTCGCCGCCGGCCGCCTTGTAATACCAGCCAACAAGGTGCACTTAGCCGACAACCTCAAGCCCATAGCCATCGGCAGGGCGGTAACAACCAAGATTAACGCCAATATCGGCGCAAGCGATGTCCGCTCATCTCTGGAAGGTGAAATCGAGAAACTCCAGACGGCCCTGGACGCCGGCGCCGACGCGATAATGGACCTTAGCACCGGCGGCGACCTCGACCACATCCGAACCGAACTGCTCGCCCGCTGCCCGGCACCTTTTGGGACCGTGCCGATTTATGAAGTCATCATAGACAGAAATGTCGAGGATATCGACCGTGATGCAATTCTTAAAGTAATCGAAAAGCAGGCCAAACAGGGCGTTGACTTTTTTACTATTCACGCCGGCGTGTTAAAAGAGCATCTGCCCCTGATCCAAAGCCGCACCTGCGGCATCGTCAGCCGAGGCGGCGCGCTTCTTGCCAAGTGGATGCTCTATCATAACCGTCAGAATCCCATGTATGAGATGTTCGATGACCTTTGTGACATAATGCGCGAGTACGATGTCTGTTTTTCACTCGGTGACGGCCTGCGCCCCGGCTGTATCGCCGATGCCACCGACGACGCACAGCTCGCCGAGCTTCGAACACTTGGTGAACTTACCCAACGTGCTCAGGAGCAAAACTGTCAGGTAATGGTCGAAGGTCCCGGCCACGTCCCCTTCGACCAGATACAATATAACATGGAGCTTCAGCAGCAGGTCTGCAAAGGTGCTCCCTTTTATGTGCTCGGGCCTCTTGTTACGGACATCGCACCAGGTTACGACCACATCACCAGCGCTATCGGCGGCACGGCAGCGGCGTTCTACGGCGCATCTTTTTTGTGCTATGTTACACCGCGCGAGCACTTGGGTCTGCCTGATGTTGACGATGTCCGCAGAGGTGTCATCGCCTCGAAAATCGCTGCACACGCTGCCGATGTCGCACGCGGCCTAAAAGGCGCCGCAGACCCCGACAAACGATTAAGCGAAGCGCGGGCGAACTTAGATTGGGAAAAGCACCTCGCCGAGTCTATCGATCCGGAAACCGCACGCAGGATGTACGCCGAGGCCTGCGACCAAAGCAATATGCCCCAGTCACCTTCTCCCGATTACTGTACCATGTGCGGGCGGCAGTGGTGCAGCGTCAGAATAAACGCTGAGCTTAAAGAAATGTTGCACGAAAAAACCAAAAACCAGGCCTAACACCCAAAACTATCATCCCACGCCCCACCGACCCCTAAAGTCCTGAAGTGGCGCAATAATATAGCCCAGGGCAAAGCGAAGCCATGAGTTTCCTGTTGACATACACCCATTTGTCGATTATATTACCCGCAAACGAAAGGAGACCCAATATGGACAAGAGATTAGTCTTAAATGTTGCTTTTGTGCTGGTACTGGCAGGTGTAATAGCTGGCATGTTCGGCTGTGGGGCCGAACTGGCCGGTAAACCCGCCAACGCCTTTGTAGGCACGTGGGAGCTGACCAGCGAGTCGCCCCGCGGCACACGCACAAGCACCCTCGTCATCAACGAAGACCTCACCGGAACCTACGGGAGCCGCGACAGGGAATTTCCGGTTCAGGATCTGACCGTCGAGGGCGACCAGGTGAGCTTCAAGGTCCCAATGACCTTCAGAGAGCGCGAGTTCATACTCGAGTTCAAAGGGACGGTCGAAGGTGATACCTTCACCGGCCAGAGGTCCACCCCCAGAGGCTCCCGCGAGGTAACCGGAAAAAAGGTCGAGTAATCCTTCAGACTAACGCCTGACCGTTTAAGTCGAAAAGGGCGAAACTGTTCTTGGCCGGCATAGTATGTCGGCCGTGGCGCGGTGTCTCTGTATCCATTTATTGATGTTATGACCGCCGCAAAGCCTTATGGACGTTGTTATATACATTATCGCAGGGCCGCTGTTTTTGATATCGCTCATTGCGCACCTGTACGTAAAGATTCGCCTCCGCCCCAAGCCCGGCTCCGATTTCGACGACTATTACCACGAGTTTGAAGACCGCCATCCCGACTTCGCAATATACACAAAATGGTCAAAAATTACCTTCCTGGCTCTTACCCTCTCCGCCCTCCTCCTCTTCCTCGCCACCGCAATCTGACCTCCATCAATCCCCCACCCGCGGGTGTGGCAAATTTTTCCGGGACCTCAAACTTTCTCCGTTATGGTCTTGTGTGTGAATGTCATTCTGAACGAAATGCCCACAACCATCATTCCATGTAAAATGCACACAAAATTCATTCTGAGTCCCGATACATCGGGGCACACAAAAATGTCATTCTGAGCGGAACTAAGTGGAGCGAAGAATCTCCGGCTTGCGAGGGAGTGAGATTCTTCGGCTTTGCCCTGTACCAGATGGTACAGGGCTTCGCCTCAGAATGACTAAGGGCGCGCCCCTCGGCATCTATTTGATGTTGTTTGGATTGCGTGTTTGTCGTATAATTACAACGATGACTCGCAGGAGTGACAATCCGCTGTTTGCCGAAAGTGAGTGGGCCAAGATTGAACAGAATGCACCGTTGGCTGTTCGTATGCGGCCCAGGTCCCTCGATGAATTTGTCGGCCAGGACCACTTCGCCGGCCCGGGCAAGATGCTTCGCCGAATGTTAGACGCCGACCGCCTCACAAGCGTCATCTTGTACGGCCCGCCCGGCACCGGCAAAACCTCGCTCGCAACCGTCATCGCAAATCAAACAAAGTCCAAGTTTCATTATCTAAGCGCACCGGCCGCCTCGGTCAAAGATTTGCGCGAAATCATCGCCATGGCTAAGGACCGCATTGTAACCACCGGCGAAAAGACAGTATTATTTATCGATGAGATTCACCGCTTCAACCGCGCCCAGCAGGACGTCCTGTTGGACGATGTCGAAAATGCTGTGGTGATACTCATCGGCGCCACCACCGAGAACCCGTTCTTTTCGGTGATTTCACCGCTTGTCAGCAGAAGCACAATCTTCAAATTTGAACCGCTGACCATCAAAGACGTCCTGTCAATTTTGAAAAGGGCCTTATCGGATAAAGAGCGAGGCTTAGGTGCTCTTGACATACACGCCGATGACGACGCCCTCCAGTTCTTAGCGACCATAAGTGATGGCGACGCCCGCCGTGCGCTGGCCGGCCTCGAGATTGGGGTCTTGTCACAATCAAAAACCACCGGCGATAGGAAAATCCAATTCACTCTCGACATCGCCAAAGAATCCGTCCAGCAAAAGTCAATTCAATATGATGGCAGCGGCGACACCCACTACGACCTGGCAAGCGCGCTTCAAAAGAGCATGCGCGGCTCCGACCCGGATGCGACCGTCTATTGGCTGGCGAGGATGATTGCAGGCGGCCAGGACCAGCGTTTCATCGCCCGCCGCATCGCCGTCTGCGCCGCAGAGGATGTCGGCAACGCAGACCCGATGGCCACGGTACTTGCCTCAGCCGCTGTGCAAATTGCTGAATTCGTCGGCCTGCCCGAGGCCCAGCTTGCACTCGCCCAGGCCGCCATATACGTTGCCTGTGCGCCCAAGTCCAACGCCTCCGCAAAGGCCATTTGGGATGCAGTGAGTGATGTCAAGGCCGGCCGCACGATTCCCGTCCCCGCCCACCTCCGCGACAGCCATTACAGCGGTGCAAAGAGGTTAGGCCACGGCCAAGGCTACAAATACCCCCACAACAGCCCAACAGGCTTTGTCGTTCAGGATTATATCGGGCAGGATTTGGGTAAAAAGTATTATCAGCCGAAAAATCTCGGTCGAGAAAAAATTATCAGCGAATATTTGCAAAAACTACAGGATTTGGTAGAATAACTAAAGCGTGTGCCAGAAAGGCGCACGAGATTTTGGTTTGTGAGGATATGTATATGGATAAGGCGCAGATGCGGCAGCACTTGCGGACTCGGCTGATGGAGCTTACCGACGACCAGCGAGCCACCTCCAGCAAAAAGGCGTGCTGGTATCTTATCAATACCGACCAGTTCAAACACGCATCGGTCGTGATGCTTTATCTGTCGCTGCCACACGAGATTGACGTAACACCAGCCATTCTCCACGCCTGGCAGCACGAAAAAACCGTTGCTGTCCCCAAGGTCTCCTGGCAGCAGAGGCACATGATTCCGGTCGAGATAACTTCACTCGAAACCGGCGTCGCCACCGAGGCGGCCGGTCTGCGAAATCCCATAACCGGCGTACCTGTGCCTCCCGAGGATATAGACCTTGTTGTTACGCCGGGCCTGGCATTCGATAAGAAGGGCCATCGTCTTGGCAGGGGGGGAGCGTATTATGACAGGTTCTTCGACTCAAACAAGCTTGGCGCCTGCAAGTGTGGATTCGCATTCAGCCGGCAGATCGTTGAAAATGTGCCGGTGGACAATCACGATGAGCCTATGGATCTTCTCGTTACCGAGACCGGCGTAATACAGTGTAAATAATATTCAAGGAGGAAAGTATCATGGCAAAGTACCGTTATCAACCGTATCGAACCCGAAGGGCAAGAAACCGCAATGTCGCGTATTTCACGCTCGCTGTCGTTGTAATCATTGCGGGGGTGATATTTTTCAACAAGATGCGCAGCCCCGAACAGGCCATAGGTCGCATCCCCGAACCTGATGCCGGCGTTATCGACTTCACGCCGACCGAAACGGATGTCGAGCCGCAGCCGGCGCCTGAACGGGAGCCCGAACTGCAGCCGCAGCCGGAACCTGAAAAGCCCGTCATTGGGCCCGATGACACAGACAACCAGGCGGCCCAGCTCATTGCCCAAGCACAGGAGGACATAAGAGCAGGAAAAATCATCGCTGCACGCGACAAGCTCAACCACGTGCTGCTTTCAGTGCCTTTGACTTTCAACCAACAACAGGCTGTAAAAGCCCTGCTCGCCAACCTCTCGACCAAATGGCTCTTCAGCAGAGACCCTTACACCGGCGACACCTTGACCTCCACATACAAAGTGCAGCCCGGCGACCTGTTAAGTCAGGTTGCAAAGCAGTACAAAGTCCCATACGAAATCCTGATGACCGTCAATAACATCAGGCGACCTGAAAACTTCCGCGCCGGTGAAACCATTAAGGTAATCAATGGACCGTTCCACGCCATTATCTATCGCTCAACCTTCACGCTCGATCTGTATCTTGGAAGCAAGACCTACGTCAGAAGCTACAAGGTTGGTCTTGGCGAGCAAGGGCTCGAGACACCCACCGGCAAATGGCGTGTCAAATCTGGAGGCAAGCTCGTTAAGCCCACATGGACCGACCCGACAACCGGTAGAACCTACACCGCCTCCGACCCTGATTATCCATTAGGCTCCAGATATATTGCCCTGGAGGGACTCGAAGGCAATGCCAAGGATAGAACCGGAATCGCCATCCACGGCACAAAGGAACCCGAGACAATCGGCACCCTCTCCTCACGCGGATGCATCAGGCTGTTAAATGGTGAGGCAATCAAGTTGTACAATATGCTCACACCGGGTCTTTCCGAAGTACGTGTGGTCGATTGAAAACTTGTGCTCTGTAGAAAACGCATGAAAATTGTCATTCTGAACGGAACGAAGTGGAGTGAAGAATCTCGTGCGTACAATTGTCATTCCAGCACCTGCTTTCGCAGGTGTAAACTTGTCCCCGCGAAAGCGGGGAGCTGGAATCCACGACTTTCAGCGAGGGAATCCCGATAAATCGGGAAATCGAGTTTGGAATGACAAAACTCGACCGATTGAGATTCTTCGTCCCGCGTGTCCCGATACCTCGGGGATAAATCGGGACTCAGAATGACATCTATAAGGTTTTCTACAGATTGAAAATTTGCTGACGTTGCGCGTGGAGGTGCCCGACAATGACTGATACAAACTGCCGAGGCAGCATCACAATGTGGGCGTGGACTATCTCTGTAACTGCACACATTTTATTGCTCGCAGTCTTTGCCCTGGCCAGGTTCTCAATGTTGCACGACGGCCCCTCGTTTGCGGCCACCCCTGCTGTTACCGTCGCGCAAATAGAACAAATTACAAAACAGTCCCGCATTTTCCCCAAGCCGAAGGTCAAAAGGTATCTACTGAATCGCTCCCGCAGCAAACGCAATGAGATAGACTTCCCTGCTGCAGCCCGAATACAACCCTTCGACAAACCACACCGTCTGCCGGAAACACTCGCTACAGGCGGTATCGAGCTGTTGGCTGGTGTCCCCCTCTCGCACGCCGGCGTCGAGTTCTTCGGTCAATCTACAAACCTTCGCAAGATTTGTTACGTTGTGGATTGCTCAGGCAGCATGCAGGGTCTGTTCAGCCGCCTCCGAAAACAGCTTAAAACCTCAATCGCCGACCTCCGGCCCGACCATTACTTCTACATCATCTTCTTCCGCGGCGACCGCTTGCTTGAGTCGGGCCGCGGGCAATTACTACGCGCTACCCCGAAAACAAAGTCAGCCGCATACAGTTTCATAGACAGTGTCCGGCCCGCTGGAGCTACAAACGCCCTCGCCGCCCTCGAGTGGGCCATGCGCTTGCGCGACTCAGCCGGCAAAGGCCCCCAACTGATATATTTTCTCACCGACGGCCTGGACCTTGACCGCCTCGATACTGCAGATTTTGCCTTGCTCGTCGAAAATCTACGAAAAAACCTTGCACCTGCAGCCAAAATTAATACCATAGGCTTCTGGGCACAGCCCGATGATTGCCAAATATTGCAGGCCGTCGCACAGCGCTCCGGCGGCCAATTCACTAACGTTAACTGACCGAAACCGCAGATAATGCGTTCATGATAACTAAGGATGGAGTCGTACCAAGTGAAGAAGGATAAATATCGCCAACGCCGCGCCGGACCATCCGGCGCCAAAATCGCCCTGCCGGCCCTTGTAGCCGCAGCCGTCGCAGCTTTGTCCGCTCCGGCATCTGCCGCCGGCCTTGCCGACGCATTCGCGCTGGACCACGATACAAAGACATTTTTCTTTCAGTTTGTTGTTGCAGGCGGCCCAATTGTCTGGGTCATCCTGCTGCCCATGTCCGTTATTACCGGCTACCTCGCAATAGACCTTGCCTTTTCCATTCGCCGAAAAAAGCTCCTGCCCCCCGGCACCGCCGCTCGCATTGCCGCAGCCGCCAAAAACCCCGGCCCCGGCGACCTGCCGGCAAAATTAAAAGACTCCACCGATCTGCTCAGCCGCGCTCTATCGGCCGCGATTACCAGGTCAAAACAAGCGCCCGACAGGCACCGGCAGCTCCCACGCTTAGCCGCTGATGCCTTACAGGCCCAGGGGATGCATCTCTTGCGCAAGGTCGAATGGTGCAATATCATCGGCAGTATCGCCCCGATGGTCGGCCTCTTCGGCACCGTCTTTGGAATGATAAAGGCCTTTAACCTGTTAGGCATTTCGGGCGGCCAGCCCAGACCCGACCAGTTGGCTGCTGCTATCTCGATAGCCCTCATCACCACTTTCTGGGGACTACTCGTGGCAATCCCCGCTCTTGCCATGGGCGGCATATTCAGAGCACGCACGGAAGCCCTTCTCGCCCAGGCCGCCATCGAGCTTGAAACCCTCCTCCCACAGATAAACCTGCTTGCCCCTGCCCAACCCCAGCAGCGACCCCCGCAAGAACTGTCCTTACAAAAGGTTCCCATCCGGGAAATCACCGCTCCGGAACAGCCTCAAAAACAGGTCGTACAAACAAAGTCGCCCCGGTCCCAACCCGTGCGCTCGCAGCCTGCCAAGCCGAACGGCAAACGAAAATATCAAACCGGTCATCCCACGGGCCGCGACCAATTTCCAACAAAACCGCTCTCATAAGGAAAGTCATGTTACGCATATTCAGCCAACAAACTGACATCGACCGATTCGACATGACACCCATTATCGACATCGTCTTTCTGCTGATAATCTTCTTCTTGCTCGTCTGCCAGTTCATCGTCGCCGAAAATTTCGATGTAACCGTCCCCGACGATATCAGTTCAGCACAGCCCGCCCCCGCCGCCGACCAGCAGATGACCACCGTTACCGTCATGTCTGCCGACACCGGCGGGGCCGTTTACGCCGTCGGCTCCGAAATTATTGCCGCCCCCTCAGGCCGGGACATCTCTTATGCTATTGCCGCCGAGATTGACACGCAGTTGCAGCATCTGCCGCGCGAGAGCAGAGTCGTCTGCCTGCGTATCGATAAGGACATCTGTTTTCGCGACAGCCAGTACGCCCTTGCCGGTATTAGCCAGAGCACCGCCACCGACATGAAACTCGCCGTCACAAAACAAAAGCGATCCCCGTAGGGATAAGGACCGAAAATGGTTCCTGACCCCCCTTTTTTGCGCTCGGTTAATCCTGGGGTGGGGCAGCATTTCCCTTGACAACTACATAAACCTTCCGCATACTACGGGCTGGACTGTTTCTTACCAGAGAACTCTAAACCAAACCGAAAGGACAAAAAAACATGGGTAAATCGCAAATTGCAGTACTGTTGGTAGCAGGTCTGTTTGTACTGGCCGCAGGGTGTGAAATGGTGGGGGGCCTTAGTGACGAGGCTCAGCTAACCGCCGCTCTTGGCCGGTGGAAATCCGCCCTTGAGGCGCAGGACCTCGACAAAATGATGGAGCCGTACTCCGATGACTATGAGAGCGAGCGTGGAGAGGGCAAAGAAGGCGTGCGTCAGTTCCTGGGAGGGATGATGGACGAGGGCGCCCTGGAAGATGTTGAAATGGATATTTCTGAAGCCGAGATAAAAATTGAAGGCGATGAGGCAACCGTCGGCCCGATAAGGTATTCCAGCGACGACTTCGAGATAGAAATGATGCGCACCCTCAAGAAGGAATCCGACGGCGTCTGGCGAGTCGTGGGCACCAAGCAATACTAACGCTACAAATTTTTGCTATCGCGCCGAAAGGGGAGCATTTATCTGTGGCAAGGCTGCACGGACAAAGGTCTGTGGTTTTGCGCAACTGAAAGGTTAAACCGGGTATGGCTGCAGGTTCGGCCGGAATAGACCGCCAAAAGGGCACGCCGTGATTAATCGGTTGGGTAGGGTGCGAAACTAAAGAAAAGACCATTTATTAACTCGACCGGCAGTTCGTCTGCCAAAGATGCGATAGAACTGGATTCCGGGTCCCTTCGACTTGGCTCAGGACAGGCAAGTGTGGAATGACCCCGTACCAAATTACGGCATTCGCCTATTTCGTGCGGGGCAAGACAAAAAGTGGTGCGAAACATCGCACCCTACATGGCTAAGCCATCAGTTGGGGTGCGAACACTATTAGGCAATTATTTCTCCTTCTTTTCTTTTTTTAATTTCCGTCTTTCCTTTGGATTGAGCTTGGCCTTTTTCTGTTGTTCTTTTTTGCCTTTATCTCTTTTTCCTTTATCGCCCATATCTCTTTTTCCTTGCTTGAAAATAACTTGCGCCGGACTGTGGCGGCGAAACCGTTAAGAATAACGATGTCAATATAGCATAACGAGTACCTGTGTCAAACGCGAATTGTCCAGGCACTAACTTTGTACACAAAGTAAGTGCCGGACAAGCGGATTTCGGCGAAAGAGATGGTATGTAGAAGCACAAGGGCATGGGTGGAGAACCCCGGCGCGCTGGCGAGGTATCGGGACACGTCGGTCTTCGCTCGGGTAGGGTGCGATGATTCGCACCAATTCCGGCTCAAATCCTTGGTTGCCACCAACATAAAAAAAGCGGAGAGGCCAGTATCTCTCCGCATACCTTCTACTGTTTTTCTTAGTCTGGCACTCTACTCGGTCAATTTCTGTAAAACTTGACCCTACTTCTTTGAGCAGCCGGATTTGTCCTGATCCTGTTTCTGGTCTTTGTCCTGGTCCTGTTCCTGGTCCTGTTTCTGCTCTTTATCCTGGCTTTTGTCGCAGGACTTTGTTTCCTTCTTAGCCGAGCAACCATCACCGGCCTCGACGGGGCTGGCAGTGATAAGCATGGCGCCTGTGAAAAGCACGGCCAAAAGTGTTACTAACGTTGTTACGGCTTTCAGTTTCCTAAGCATTCCAATTCTCCTCGAACAGCAATATCAATTTTCATTCGAACACCGGCCCGAACACGTTATCGGGCCAAGATTACTAATCTCGTATTATACCATTCTCGTAGGAAATATGTTCAAAAAAATATGCATTCGGCATATATATTTCACATCTTTTCACTTTTGAGGAGTTGCTCTGTAAAATACACGTGTTCCTTCACCTAATCGTGCGAATTATGAATCCTGAGCCCCCAAAAGCACGAATATAGGTGCCGGTCTTAGTTAAACAGCTGCCACTGTTGGCCGATAATTTAGGTACGTATTCGACCCTGATTCGTTGCAGGCGGGGTCCTGAACCGAAATGAGTGGCTGTTAATATGATAAAAATCGCGGACCTGATTCGTGACTCCCAATCGCAGACGCAGTCAGACTGCAATCTGATTGTTGACGCAGACCTATCCGTGCGGGAGGCCTTTGACTGGATGGCCAAAGAGGGTTGTGATTGTATTGGCATCGACACCGAGGACCGCGAAAATCCCGTCATACTTTCCAGGCAGGACTTGCTCAACAGACTATTAGCCGAACTGGATACCGCTCAGGAAAATCTGGCTCAGACAACTTGCCGGCTTGAAGACTCCATGACCGAGCACCTTGAGCTTATTGGCCGCGGCGCCAAAACACTGGCTGATTTGGCCACCGATAAACTTGAACTCGCCTTCGCCAACATGACCGAAGGCCTCATAATGCTTGACCCTGCCGGCGCGGTTGAAAAGGCAAATCCACCGGCCAAGACGCTCCTGGGTCTGAATGCCCACGATGACCCCGATGCTGTAACCGCAGCAATGGATGACCTTGGACTAAGAGAATTGATTTCCTCCGGCCAGCCGGATAGCTCATGCAACTGTAGAGAATTCAGGATTAAAACCGCAGGCGGAAGGGTACTCCAGATGAGGTGGACACAGATGATTGATGACGCCCGGCAATTCATTGGCTATGTGCTGATGCTCCGTAACATAACCGACCAAATGGCCGCCGACAGGGCAAAGACCGAGTTCATTGCCGCAATCTCACACGAACTCAGAACGCCGCTTACGAGCCTGCAAAGCTCCGTATCCAATATACTGGCAGGAGTAACCGGAAAAGTCAGCACCAAAACTCGTCAGTACCTGCATACGATGAAGAACGATTGCCATAGGTTTGCTGACCTTATAAACGACCTGCTCGATATGGCAAAGCTTGAGGCAGGCAGTATGCCCATCAATCGACGCGTCATGAACGTTGTCACAATGGTCACCGATATGGTAAAGGATTTCGCTGGCCAGGCAAAGGACAAAGACGTTGAATTGCTGTGCGAGATTGATGGACACGTCTCACCCGTTTATGCCGACCCCAAGCGCATCCGCCAGGTCTTATGGAATCTCGTCGGCAACGCCGTAAAATTTACCGACCGCGGCGGGCGGGTCTGTATTCGTTCTTATGACCGCGGCGACGATGTTGTCACCATGGTTGAAGACACCGGCATTGGAATATCCCCTGATTTGCAGAAGCAGATATTCAACAAATTTTACCAGATAAGCAGGCGGGCCGGGCCAGGATACAATGGCAGCGGACTCGGACTCGCAATATGCGATGGCATCGTTGCCGTCCATGGCGGAGCCGTTTGGGTCGAAAGCACCGAAGGCAAGGGCAGCAAATTCTATTTCTCTCTCCCCAAGACAAATCCGTTTATTGTGCTCCGCAAACACTTGGGCGATTTAGCAAAACGCGGCCCGACCAAAGATGACCGGTTCGTCTTGATTATCATCAATTTTGACGTGCCAAATGAGCACGCCCAGCAGCTAAAACAAGTGGCCGGCGCGCTCGTTAACGAAATTCTCACCGAGACCGAACGCCTCATGACAAACCGCGAAGATTTGGCCATTCGCACTGAAGATTTTGAAATAGTTCTTGTCGCCGCCGCCCAACAAAAAGGATATATCCAGACCGTTATAGAAAAAATCCAGAAAATTACACAGAATAACCTGAGAAAAAAGTACGGAGACGCGCCTATTTTGCCGATGTTGGGAATGGCCGTTTATCCGACCGATTCGCACGATATGGTGGAACTTGAGAAGATAGCAAGGCACAATCTCAGGAAAATGTCCTGATGTTTTAAAAACGTTGTCAATGCGGAAAAGAGGGTTGAGCGATAGCGTTGGAGAGTTGATATGTTTGATTTTTTAGGACTAAAAAAGAAAAACGACAAAGTCAAGATACTTGTCGTCGATGACGAGCCGAACATTGTCCAGACCCTTCAGGACAGGCTCGAGATGAATGAATATACCGTCTTTACCGCCTGTGACGGCAAAGAGGGCCTGAAAAAGGCACAGCAGGAAAAGCCGGACATTATTCTGCTTGACGTCATTATGCCCGTCATGGACGGACACGAAATGCTCGAGGTCCTCAGAAAGCAGCCCGATTGCGACGGTATCTCTGTCATAATGCTCACCGCACGCAGCCAGACCCAGGACATCGCACGTGCAAATTCCGCTGGCATCGATGACTATATCGTTAAGCCTTTTGATTTGAGTGAACTGTTGGAAAAGATCGAAACCGTTCTCGAGAATCGCAAGGCCATGGCAAGATAAATCGCATTCCCGGCTGAACCGTGAGCTGTTACTTATCGGCCCATCCGCCCACATTCCATACTTTCACGGCTCCGATTTTGTTTTTACTCACGTCTTCTCGTCGTTTCCGCCTCAAAAATATATGCTTGGTATTTAGCCCCGGCCGCTGGCCGGGGTTTCCATCATTCTTACCACCAGGCCCCTATCAAACACTACCCCAGCCGAACGGTTGATTGTTGATTGAGATGATCTCCGTCCTGCTAATCAGCCAGTTTCCGTATGGTGTCTTGGCCAGGTATAATTTCATCTTAACGTACATGAGAGTCCCCCCCAGCGCGTAGGTGTTCTGCGGATGAAGGTGCAGACGAACCGATAGCTCGGCCTCCGCCTCCGGCGCCGATATAATTATCTGCACCTGCTGTTTCTTTATCCTCTCGACGAATGGCTGTGCCAAAAGGTCCCGGCAATAACCCATAAGCGCATCCTTCGAACGATGCCGCGAGTCCGAGTAATCCGGCGAAATTATCCTGTCGATCCGGCCAATGTCCTGCTTGATAACAGCCTGTATGCCGGAGTTTATCACCGATTCGATTTTTTCGTAGTCCGTCTCGATGAAATGCTCAAGGCCGAAACCACCGACCGCAAGGACAGCAGGTATAAAAAGCTGCCACCATCGGCGCTTATCAGGCCACGTCTGCCGGATGATAACAACCACCGCTAAGGCTATAAGCGCCACCGTCAATACCGGCCATGGAGTTTCGAAAATCTGACTAACATCCAAAACCATCTGCCACCCACCTTTAATGTATAAAGAGCACTACCACGTTATCTCCTCTAATCTCCGGTTCCCCTCGTGGTCGGTCATGTCAAAATGCAATGCCGTCACCGTTATAAATCCGTCAATCAGAGCGGTCGTATCTGTGCACGCCGCCTCGTCGTCACGGTGGTCACCGCCGCCAAGTTGATATACCATTTGCCCACGCTCGTTCCGCCGGGTTGTATAATGTTCATGGTAACCGCTGGTTGACTGCCCCACCACTTTCACGCCTTTCGGTTCACCCGTTGACAGCATCGGAATGTTAATGTTGATAACGCTGCCGGCCCCCAAAGGCAAAAGCTTCTCGATGATACCCAGACCGTACTCCGCCGCCGCGTCAAAATCCGTCTTCTCTTCAAACGCAACGCTCACCGCCGCCGATGGTATCGAAAAAAACGCCGCCTCCATCGCAGCAGCTACCGTCCCGGAGTAATAAACGTTTATACCGACATTTGCACCGTGATTTATACCGGATACGACCAGGTCTATCGGCTGCTCTGTTAATGCCATAACCGCAAGTTTAACACAATCCGCCGGCGAGCCGCTCACGCTGTACCCGACGAACTTGCCCGTCAAATCCACCTTGTCACACATTAAAGGTTCAAGTGATATGCTGTGGCTTGCCCCGGATTTCGCCTCTGCGGGCGCTACGACGCTGACCCGGCCGAGCCCGACGAGCTTCTTATACATCGCCGCAAGACCCGGCGCGAATATCCCGTCGTCATTTGTTAGTAGTATGTGCATGGCCTCGAACCCGCCTGAATCCGATTTTCCTATCACTTGGATTGTAATCGTTTCCCCCGCACATTTCAATCAATTATTGCAATATGTCCGTATTTTGCTTTAATAAGAGCATGTTTGAAAAGATCACCATAATCGGCGATGGCGGCATGGGCAGTATTTGCGCGATGCTGCTGTGCGAAAAGGGATTCAGCGTCTCAATGTGGGGCTATAACCCCGTCCAGTTGGCCGAAATTCAGGCCGCACGCGAAAACGTCCGCTTCCTCCCCGGCCATAAACTCCCTGAACAATTAGTCTTTGAGCCCCGCGACGATAAAGCGATGGCCGACGCCCAGCTTATCGTCTCTGCCGTCCCGTGCCAGTTCATGCGCAGCGTTTGGCAGCGCCTGAAAACACACGTGCCACCTGATATCCCGATTGTAAGTGTCACCAAGGGAATTGAAAACACCACTTTGCTCCGACCGAGCGAGATCCTAACAGACGTATTGGGCCCGGCCCGCCACATAGCTGCCCTTTCCGGCCCTACGATAGCTGATGAAGTCGCCGACAAAATGCCCGCAACTGCTTCCGTTGCCAGCGCCGATGTTGCACTGGCCAAGAACGTCCAAGCCACCTTCACCACTCCCTACTTCAGGGTCTATACCAACGATGACATCGTCGGTGTTGAGTTGGCCGGCGCAGTCAAAAATGTGATAGCCATAGCCGCCGGCATTATCGACGGCATAGCCGCAGGCGACAACGCAAAGGCCGCCCTCCTCAGCCGCGGACTGACCGAAATCAAGCGCCTCGGCCTCGCCATGGGCGCAAAAGAAAACACCTTCGCCGGCCTCAGCGGCCTGGGCGACCTCGTTACTACCTGCATCTCGCCAAAGGGCAGAAACCGCTCCTTCGGCGAAAGAATAGGCAAAGGCCTAACCGCTGTCGAGGCACTCGCAGCTACCGACAGTGTCGTGGAAGGTGTCTCGACCTGCGAATCGGTCCTGGCCCTTGCAAAATGTCATAACATCGAGATGCCCATCACCGAAGCCGTACACGCCGTCATAGTCGAAGGAAAAAGCGTCCAGACCGCCATTCACGACCTCATGACAAGACAGCTAAAGGCCGAATAACCAATATCATTGTGAATTGACCAGTGGTAGGGTGGGCCTTTTGGCCCGCCATAACCCCTTATCCTCCATAGCCTCGTGCGAAGGAGGATGCGACGGCGGATGGCCCACCGTTTTGAAACTTCGTTATTCGAAGTTCGGTGTTGGATGTTGAGCAACGCGAAATCCCGCGTGTCCCGATACATCGGGGACCTGTCGGGGTTCGATGTTCTCTTGCTCTCCTGTTCTCCTGTCTCCACCACAATATACAATATAAAATATCAAATATAAAATCGTAACGTTCTCCCCGCCGCAACACCACATATTAGACCATCAGACCGCTTTACGCAAGCAAATACACCAACACCCCCGCCCCCTATTGTAAAAAAAGATCGCGCGCCTCACGCGAAATCCTCCTTCTCATTTAGCCCCCAGCATTGCTGGGGGTTGTTGCTTTCCCCCAGCACCAGCACCACTGGGAGTTCTTAATTACTGGTTGTTCCTGTTTTTCCCCTTTTTGTCACCCATGTCTCTTCACGTACTTCACCTTTTCTCGCAAAGCCTTCTTGTCGAAGCAAAACCTCTTATCATACCCTTTCGTCCAGACCTTTCCCTCAAAGCCATTCCTCCTTAATGCCATCATCCCCGCCCTTTTGTAACGCCCTGCGGTTCTATCTATCGGCTCATCAATATTATCCACCACAACATGCACATGATTTGAGCAAACTGCCAGCGCATAAATCTCTTGTCCTAACATCCCCGCTTCATTCTCAATCGCTTTTCGAACAATTTCCCGTTCATCCCGCTTCAACTTTACCGCTCTACTTCTCTGATAGGCGATGTTTGCTTCTCGCAAGCTCTTGTTTTCTCCAAGCACCTTCCCATATTTAACATATCCTCGTTTGTCCCCTTGCAGCCACGTTCCGTACGTAGTCCATGTAATCATATATCCTAACGTCTTGCCCATATTTACATAATATCAATCACACCGAAAAAAAACTACCGATTTCGCGACTCACGCGAAATCCTCCATCCCATTTAGCCCCCAGCACTGCTGGGGGTCAATCCCCTCCGAAGAATCTCAAACCCCAATAGTAAATGCTTGTCCCTGCGAAGGCAGGGAGTCAATTCCCAGTACCTTCGAGCCAATGTTCAGCGAAAACCGCAAAGTTCAAAATTGTGGAGGCGCCGCAGAGAACGGGCCGCTACGTAACACGAGTATGCTCCTATCTGTCTTCTGCTGAGCGCAGTAAAGTCCCGGCGCGCCGGGGTTCTCCGTCAACCGTCTATCGTCTGCGCAGCCCCCTCCCGCGCCGCCGAGGCCGGACTATCCTGACTGTATCAGAGCCGTATATGTATTGGCCGGACTCGAGTCTGCCGACAACAGTTAGTTCTCTCCTGCCATCATTCGGTATGGCGTTCATAAGCTCACCCTTATCGAATAGAGCAAACACTCTGGTCATATTACCCCAACCAATCACTCGCTGCCAGATTGCTCCGATAGGTTCGGCGTCAAGTCCGCCGGCATAAAGCTCAAAGGATTCACGTACCACATCGCCCTTTCCGATACCCTCCGGCAGGCGAATAATAGCTATTACCCGTTTTAAGTGATTGTTCCGGTTGACCACCCTTGGAACGATATGCACATCTGCCTCTATCGGCCCGATTACCGTTATAACGACCTCATTAGGCTCAGAATCTTCAAAGCCGTCATTAACAATTAGCTCGATAGTGTGCACACCCACGGCTAACTCTACATTGGGGTCAACGCCTGTCGCGATCTGCTCAACACCCTCAAACCAGAAATAGTCTAATTCATCCCCGTCTGCATCGAAGCTGCCCGACCCATCGAGACCAACCTCCGCCATCCCATCTATCCAAGCATACACAACCTGGTCGGCGCCAGCGTTAGCGACCGGCCCCGTGCCGACTTCCCCAACCAGTGCCAGACTGTGAGATTCTCCAGCAGAGATAGCGATAAAGCCGCTATTGGGGGCGCCGACATTGCACTGACCACGGTGATTGCTTCCCCAAGCAATGACAGAGCCATCTTCTTTGAGACCCAGACTGTGGCCATAGCCCGCCGCGATCCCGGCAAAGCCGCTATTGGGTGCGGGTACATTGCACTGGCCCTGGTGATTGCTTCCCCAGGCCTTGATAGAGCCATCATCTTTTAGGCCCAGGCTGTGGTAATTGCCCACTGTGATGGCGACAAAACCGCTATTGGGCGCGGGCACATTGCACTGGCCATATTCATTGTCTCCCCAAGCCGCGACAGAGCCATCTTCTTTTAGACCCAGGCTGTGGCAACCGCCCGCCGCAATGGCGACAAAATCCGTATTTGGCGATGGCACATCGCATTGACCGTAATGTGGGGAACGCGACTGTTCTGGTTGTCCCGCTCCCCAGGCCACGACAGAGCCATCATCTTTTAGGCCCAGGCTGTGGTCACCACCCGCCGCGATGGCGACAAGGCCGCTATTGGGCGCGGGGACATCGCACTGGCCTTCGAAATTCCTTCCCCAAGCTGCGATAGAGCCATCATCTTTTAGGCCCAGGTTGTGGTATTCGCCCGCCGCGATGGCGACAAAGCCGCTATTGGGCGCAGGTACATTGCACTGGCCAAAGTAATTGGCTCCCCAAGCTGTGATAGAGCCATCTTCTTTGAGGGCCAGACTGTGCCAATAGCCTGCCGTGATGGCGACAAAGCTGCTATTGGGCGCGGGCACATTGCACTGGCCGACGTGATTTTCTCCCCAGGCCGCGACAGAGCCATCTTCTCTCAGGCCCAGGCTGTGCCAAGTGCCCGCCGCGATGGTGGTAACACCGGCGCTGGTGTCAGCGCCGACAACCTGTATGCCCCAGCCGACAATCGAACCCGTTTGAGCAGATTGTGCCGACAGAGAACCAAATGCCGCCACCAACAAAAAAACTGAAATTGCCCATCGGGTTTTTACATTTGTTCTTTGCATTTTTATATCTTGGCAAAAAGATTGTTATTGTTTCGCAACAAAATTCCTTTAACAATTTGCCCAAAACGGGCCAAAACTAACGCAACACTCAAAACTAAAAACTCCCTTTGTCCCTTTACTTCTTTATTTCCCAAAAACAACGATTGCTCAATCTCTAAGCACCCTATATTAACACAAACACCCTATAATACAACAAAAAAATCTTTTTTTTCTCAACCGCCGAATATACAAGACACGGATTTGGGTCCCCGCTTCCGCGGGGATGACAATATTAACACTGTTTTTAGTGCGAAATGCGGGAAAAAAGTTCGAGGTTGGTGATTGGTAACTGGAATGCCAAATTGCGTTATCTCTTTGTTAAAACTACTTAACCGTGTAAATCCCGTGTCAATCCGTGTCCAAAAAATCCCTTTTTTTAACCAAAATCGCACTTAATCGTGTTAATCCGTGTAAATCCCTGTCTAAGAACCTTCATTTTTCCTTTGACACACCCGGCCCGATTACCGATAATACATTTGTTGTAGTGGTAATTTGCAGTCGCGGTCCAAAGTCCAGGGAGGATTTGCGTTGCCGTCGAGAGATACAAGTGGCGATACCACAAGTCAGGACACGTTGTTTGGCCGAATGGCCTTAGAGCAGAGCCTCTGCACCGAATCGGAGTTGCAGCACTGCCAGGATGAGCAGAAAAGCCGCGCCGCCGAAGACCCCGCCACCATTGAAGAACTCATGTTGGAATACGGCTTCGTCACCGAAACCCAGGCCGAAAGGCTCGAGGCCGGCATCGAAGAATCCCGCGAAGCACACCGCCGCATCCCAGGCTATAAAGTCCTGGGCAAAGTCGGCTCAGGCGCCATGGCCGTCGTGTACAAAGCCAGGCAGCTAAGTCTCGACCGCATCGTCGCCGTTAAAATCCTGCCAAGACGCTATACCGAAAAGGCCGACTACATCAACCGATTCTTCAAGGAAGGCAGGCTCGCCGCAAAGCTCAATCACAACAACATCGTGCAGGCCATTGACGTCGGCGAGGCCGGCGGACTCTATTACTTCGTCATGGAGTTTGTCGAGGGAAAGACCCTCCATGATGACCTTTCCAAAGGTAAAGTATTCGACGAGAAGGAGGCCCTCGAAATCCTCATCCAGCTCGCCCACGCACTCGCCCACGCCCACGCCCACGGCATGGTTCACCGAGATGTCAAGCCAAAGAACATCATGATAAACGTCGAGGGCGTCGTAAAACTCGCCGATATGGGCCTGGCACGCTTGACCTCCGATATTCAGGCCGCAAAAAGCGAAAAAGGAAAGGCCTTCGGCACACCTTACTATATAGCACCCGAACAAATTCGAGGTGACGTAAATATCGACGGCCGCGCGGACATCTACTCCCTCGGCGCAACCTTCTACCACATGGTCACCGGCCGAGTTCCATTCGAGGCTTCCAGCCCCTCCGAGGTCATGCGCATGCACCTCAAAGAGCCGTTGACACCCCCCGACCATATTAACATCTCACTCACTGCCGGTATTTCCGAGGTCATTGAGGTCATGATGGCCAAAAAAAGGAAAGACCGATACAACAGCATGGAAGAATTGCTAATCGACCTGAAAGCCATTCAGGAGGGTCGCGCTCCGCTCCAGGCCCGGCAGAAGTTCAACATAGAAACCCTTGAGCAACTTGAAGAGGGCCGCCCCGTCGAAGTCGATACCGGGGAGGAAAAGGTTTACACCGAAGAAACCATCACTCGCTATCGAATCAAACTCGTAGTACTGATGGCCCTCGTCGCCGTCCTTATCGTCTTCTTCATGATGTATGTCGCACTGAGCTAACATGAATCCCGAGCTGCCGCAACAGATACTGTTATTGGCCTTTGCACTATATATCGAACACCGGTTCCTGCAACAAACAAAAGATTCGTGCTACCGGCAGGCTTGCCGACCGGTCGAACGGTGATACTGACGATTTATCTTGTTTTCAGAACTTACAATCTGCTATAATTAGTACGCTAACTTCAATAGATATTATTGTGGAGAACGTGTTCTATGCCAAGGGGTGGCGCACACTTTGCATTGGAGGAACTGGCCGAGGTACTCAACCACTACGACATCGGCGCCATAAAACACGCCCAAACCCTCAGTGCCGGTAACAGGCGGGCACCGAAAAAGATAATCGTCTCCGAAAGCGGAAAATTTCTCTTAAAACGCAGGCCAAAGGGCAAAGATGATGCGTACCACGTTGCGTTTTCGCACGCGGTGCAGTTGTATCTGGAGGAAAAAGGGTTTCCCGTCGCGCCACTCGTAACCAGCAGCGACCGAAGAGATACAGCCTTGCGACTGAACGACCACGCGTATGAACTGTTTCACTTCGTTGACGGCATTCGCTATGATACATCCCCCCAGGCGGTTACCGACGCCGGCAGACAGTTGGCCCTGTTCCACCGGCATCTGTCCGACTTCGCCTGCTCCTGGAAACCTCTGCGAGGCAGCTTCCACGACTCCGGCGGCGTCCGGGGGCATCTGAAAACCATCGCCTCAGAGAGAGGCGCCGGCCGAACCGACACAAGCCTCTGGCGAACCGCTGAAGAGTTGATGGCACTCTACAATAGTTGCTCCGTCAGAGTCAACGAGTTAGGCTTTGACTCGTGGTCCGAGCAAATCGTACACGGCGACTGGCACCCGGGCAATATGCTATTTGCATCCCATAAGGTAGCCGCCGTCCTCGATTTCGATTCGGCCAGGGTCGCCCCCACCGCCACCGACCTTGCCAACGGCATGCTTCAGTTCTCTATAGTCGCCGGACGCCCAAACCCTGCCGAGTGGCCCGAATATCTCGACCAGAGAAAACTTGCCGACTTCCTCGCCGGATACTGGGAAATCACCACTCCCGACGACAACATGGTAAATGCCCTGCCCGACCTGATGATTGAGGCCATGGTTGCCGAACCCGTATTGCCGATCGCCGCTACCGGATTCTTCGGCTATCTGTCGGGTGGAGATTTTTTGAAGATGATTTACTGCAAGTGTAACTGGATTAACGATAACCGCTCGCTGATACTTGAAAAGGCCGTACCTTGTTAGCAAAACGTTCAAAATGCCAAGACGCCCGACAAATACGAAACTGCGAATCTTAAAGGCCGCCCGGACCCTTTACAGCACCCACGGCTTCGGCGGGACCTCTCTGGGCGACATAATCACCGCCGCCGGAATTACAAAGGGCGCCTTCTATCACTACTTCAAGAGCACCGCCGGCCTCTGCGAACAACTCTTAGACGAGGTAATCGCCGATTACCGGCAATTAGCTCAATCGATTGATACGGATTTCGCCCCGATAGAACAATTGCGCTACATGCTTGAGACCCTTGCCCGGTTGAATGCATCGGGCGAATGGGTCAATTGCCGCCTCATGCTGCGCCTCTCGGCCGAATCGCACGAATCCCGCCCGCGATTGCAGCACAAACTGGCCGGCTTCTGGAAATGGTACACAGACTTCTTCGAAGAACTCATTCTAAAATGCCGCTCGGCAGGTGCGATTTCCACCCAGCTCGACCCGAAGACCCAGACTCGACTTGTGATGTCAATTTTAGCAGGGGCAATCACGCTCGAAAGGATCTCGCCGGCCCATTCGGCCTTTGACAACCTGGCGGAGCTTATTATCAATTCCCTCTCCAGCTAATCGCCGGATTTTTTTGCCACCGAGAGCAGGTTTTTCGTAAGACGCGCGAGGCTCAGCGTTTTCTTCTCAATCCCGACAAGGTCGGGACACCCAGGCCGCCTGTTTCCCAATTACAATTCACCAAAATCTATGCGACTTCTTCTAAGGCCGATGCTATTTGCTTTTGCCCTGACCATTGCCGGAGACCGCCCAAGTTGTTTTGCGAGTTCTTCTGTGGGCTTTTCAGCATACAGCTTCTTGAGAAGTTCTATCTCATCGTCTGACCATGGTCCTGGAAGAATTCTTTCTTCTTTTGCCATTACACAATCCCTATTTGAAAAGGCTCAGATTAGAAACCACATAAAGTATACCACAAGGATAGCTGCGAATCCAGCGCAGGCCGCTTGCCCTTCTGAAAAGGAGAAATTTTGGAGGTGCGAAAGACAAGCGGTTCCTTCCCATTGCGGGAAGGAGGAGAAAGAATAAGAAATGATTATACCACACAGCGAACAATGATGCAAGAAAAAAAAGCCGCTTGCCCTTCAAGATTTGTCCTGGGGGACAGGAGAGACGGCAAGCGGCATCCTTCCCATTGCGGGAAGGAGGAGAATAGTACAAATATAGTAAATCACAATTGGTCTGGCAGATTCAAGAAAAAAAGCCGCCTGTCATGGCAATATCGTAAACTCGCCGATACTGCCTCGGTATATCGGCTCTGTGCTGGACTATTCTCTCAGCACGCTCGCTTGACAAGCCGGGAGCTTTTTGGTACAATAAGCCTGATTTGTTTTTTCATGTTTGGGGTCGTGGTCTCTGCACTGGTGACAGCGGCCCCTTTTTTTCAGCCCGCACCTTTCAATCCCTGTCGCGCTTGATATTCGCTCCGTTCGCTCAGTTTTCAGTATTTTCATGGTAAACTCACTGGTCAGGGAAATTCAAATAGGCATTATAATTTTCTATTTTCTATTGACTATTTAACCGAGTGAAACGTGGAGCGGTGGTACAGATTCGGGAAGTTCAGGTATGCGAATTCGCCGAAGAAATCTATTGCTTTGATATCGTATGCTATTGCGGCTTCGATTTCGCTTTTGAAGTAGCCGAGGTGGTATCTTTTTTGATTTAAGGTTATCGAGGCCTGGAATTTTTTTAAGCGTTTATGGAAGTGAACGCCTTTGTATCTTGATGAAGTTCCCCTGCGAGGTCTCTGGTTCAAGGCGTTCTGTGCACGGGTGCAGAGTCGCAGATAGCTCCTCCTGTTGTCCAGGCCGTTATTGTTGATGTGGTCAACAAGAAGGTGCGGTGGGGCGCTGAGGATTTGACGGTGCATACGGATTTGCACTCTTGAGCGTTTTACGCTCCTTATCGCATAGTAAGTCCTTCTGCTCCTGGCAGCGTACCATCTGTACTTAGAGAGCTGTTCGTAGTCACGGGCATCGACGATGGCGAATTTGCCCTGAGTCAGTGGTATCAGCTTTGCGCCATCGGCTAATGCGGCGGCAATCTCGGCCGATGTGTGGCCCCGGTCATCGAAGTTGGCGCACGCCCCGGCTGGGTCAACCATATAGCAAATGCCTTGTGCATCGGCCTTATGTTCGCATATAAGGGTCGGGTCCTTTAAGCCCGAAACCCACCGAGAAAACCGACAATTCTCGCATGCTGACCGAAGGGAAGTCCCG
>CAZLWL010000025.1:0-30390 GCA_964563335.1 uncultured Pirellulales bacterium | reverse complement strand
CCGGGACGCCTCAGAATGACAGCTATAAAGTTTTCTTATAGAGTGCTTTTGTGACCAAATAACAGTCAAAATCAATATGGGAGTAGCTTATTATGGCTAAAATTATTGGAATAGACCTGGGAACGACGAACTCGGTTGTCGCCGTAATGGAAGGCTCTGCACCGAAGGTTCTGGTCAACTCATCCGGCTCGCGATTGACGCCCTCGGTGGTCGGCTTTACCGACAAGGGCGAACGCCTCATCGGCCAGATTGCACGCCACCAGCAGGTGACCAACCCCGAGAACACCGTGTTTTCCATCAAACGATTCATGGGCAGACGCCACAACGAGGTAAGCTCCGAAGAGAAGACGGTCCCCTACAAGATTACCGGTGGTGCCGATGAACTCGTCAAGGTCGGCATCCGCGGCAAGGAATACACCCCGCCGGAGGTCTCCGCAATGGTCCTGCAGGACCTCAAGAAGACCGCCGAAGACTACCTCGGCGAAAAAATCGAACAGGCCGTCATAACCGTCCCCGCCTACTTCAATGATTCCCAGCGGCAGGCAACGAAGGACGCCGGCAAAATCGCCGGTCTCAAGGTCGAGCGCATCATCAACGAGCCCACCGCTGCGGCTCTCGCGTACGGTATCGAGAAGAAAAAGGACGAGAAAATCGCCGTCTTCGACTTCGGCGGCGGCACCTTCGACATCTCCATCCTCGACATAGGAGGCTTCGAGGACGAAAGCAGCGTCGTCGAGGTCCTGAGCACCAACGGCGACACCCACCTCGGCGGAGACGACCTCGACGAGGAGCTTATTAACTATCTCGCCGATGAATTCAAAAAGACCGAAGGCATTGACCTTCGCGCCGACCCCATGGCCCACCAGCGGCTCAAAGAGGCCGCCGAAAAAGCCAAATGTGAGCTGAGCACGCAGGTCGAATCGACCGTCAACCTGCCGTTTATCACCGCAGATGCCTCCGGACCCAAGCACCTGCAGATTACCATCACCAGAAGCAAATTCGAGTCCCTCGTTGACCACGTCCTTGAACGGCTCAAGGCCCCCTGTCGCCAGGCCCTTCAGGACGCCAAGCTTTCCGGCAGTGACATCGCAGAGGTACTCCTCGTAGGCGGCTCGATTAGAATCCCGAAGGTCCAGCAAATCGTCAAAGACATATTCGGCAAGGAGCCTAACAGAAGCATCAACCCTGATGAGGTCGTTGCCCTCGGCGCTGCAATTCAGGGCGGCGTCCTCGCAGGCGACGCAGGCGTAAAGGACATCCTTCTGCTGGATGTTACGCCGCTATCGTTAGGCGTTGAGACCTTAGGCGGTGTTATGACAAAGCTCATCGAACGCAATACGACTATCCCCACCAGCAAGAAGGAAGTCTTCTCCACCGCCGCCGACAACCAGACCAGCGTCGATATCCACGTCCTGCAGGGCGAACGCGAATTCGCCACCGACAACCGCACCCTCGGCCGATTCCAGCTTACCGATATTCCGCCCGCCCCGCGCGGCCTCCCCCAGATTGAAGTCAGCTTCGACATCGACGCCAACGGCATTCTCAACGTATCGGCAAAGGACCTCGGCACCGGCAAAGAGCAGTCGATCGTGATTAAATCCAGTTCCGGCCTGAACGAAGCCGAAATCAGTAAGATGACAAAAGAGGCCGAGTCCCACGCCGAAGATGACAAAAAACGCCGGGAAGTCGTTGACCTGAAGAACCAAGCCGACCAATTAATCTACTCCACCGAAAAGACCCTCAAAGAGCACGGCGACAAGGTCTCCGCAGAGACTCGAGGCAAGATTGAAAACGCCGTGAACAACCTCAAAGAAGCTACCAAGGGCGAAGACGGAAGCGCCATAAAGAAGGCTATTGAAAATCTGGGTAACGCCGCACAGGAGCTTGGCAAGGTGCTCTATGAAGAGGCCGCCAAGAAGCAGGCCGCCGCAGCCGGCACTCAAGAAGCTGCTACTGAAGGTTCCGCCGACCAAGGCCCGCCACCGGAGGGTGAGGTTAGAAGGAAGGGCGGTGAAGATGTAATAGACGCCGAATTCGAGGCGAAAGACAAATAACGATTGCTAATAATTGAACTCCTTATCGAACACCCATGGCCCCCGCTAAGGGCGGGGGCTTCTTTTTGCCTTTTAGACGTTCAATCATCTGGCTGGCAATAAAGCGCGGTGGACGTTTATTGGCTCGCCTCTTCGGCGAGTAAATCAGTAACTTCCCCAAGTAGCCTCGGCAGATCGTTTACCACAACATCCCAAACAATTGGATCTTCAACAATGTCGTAGCCGTGGATAAGGACATTACGAAATGAGATGACGCGCTCGTACCGGTTTATTTTCCGAGCAGTATCAGAATCGATCCTTTCCAGCCGGCTTAAGGCTTCACCTATTACTTCAAACTTCCGCTCGACAGCGCTATGCAACAACGAATCATCCCTGTAGTCATCGAGCGTTCTGCCCTCGGTAAACTCCAGAATAAGCGCAGCCGCTTGTCGGATATCTTCAAGCAATTTTTTGGACTCAAGCTGCATAGAGTACCTTTCTCGCCTTGTTAATAGCTTCCAGAAAATACGGATTCTTTATCGCTCGCGGCATAACTAAATCGACATGTCTGTCAAACAATTTTTCAACGTCCTCGAGCAGGCCGAAGTATGCGTCCGCGTGTTGGCCCGGCTGCAGTGGCAAGAACTCTACAAGAAAATCCAGGTCGCTTTTTGCCGGGTCGAAACCCTCGCCCGTCAAAGCCGACCCAAATACCTCCAGCCGTTTGACATGATACTGTCGGCACAGACCTTCCAACTCTTCGAAATGTTCTTTTATAAGCTTGACCACCTTCGAATCCTTAAGCAAGCCAGTTGGACAAGTACCCGACAAATCTGATCCAGGGTACAAAGACGCCTGAAAGTATCGGCTCAATATGATTTGCTGTCAAGTGTGTTCTTTGATTCAAACGAACTGTCAAAACAAAAATAGGCAACTACACAAGCTGTTTGCCGGTTCCCGCCGGCAGTTTCACGGTAAAGGTCGCGCCCTGGCCGGGCTTACTGGCAACCTCTATTGTTCCTCCGTGCTGGGTAACAATCTTTTGGGCTATCGGCAGGCCCAGGCCTGTACCAACTTTGGGCTTGGCCGAGTGGAACGGCTGAAATATCGCCTCGGTATCTTCAATCCCCGGCCCGTTATCGCTCACACGAAGTGTCAAAAGCCCGTTTGCCGAATCCAACTCAGTGGTAACGTTCACAACGCCGGCCCTGTCGCTTACCACATCGATGGCGTTAAGTACCAGGTTCAGAACCACGTCATAAATCCTGTCGGCATCCAGCCGGACGTCGCCGATTCTATCGTCGGTTTGCACCACGATTAACACACCGCGACTATCCGCCTCGGCTTTGAGCGACTCTGCCGCCGAGGCAATAAGGCTATTGAAATTGCAGCTTGCAAATTCCGGCTCGCTTTCCTTACTGAACGTCAGCATATCAAGGACAAGTTTGTTTATCCTGTACAGGTTCCGCTTAAGTATCGCCCACCCCTTCCGGGCACGCTCAACGTCCCCTGTTTCAAACGCATAGTCAACCACCTCTATCCCGCCCTTGACCGCCTGCAGCAGGTTCTTAACACCGTGAGAAAGGTTCAGCGCGGTCTGCGCAGCCTGCGATATTCTCTCGTACCGGTTTTCTTCATCCATTGCGATTCCCCATAAACACTCTTGTACTTTCTTATCTCATCCGACCGTCATTATTTGCCGATGCAGAAGTGCGAAAATATCCTCTCAAGCACCGCCTCGTCAACATCTTCTCTCTCAAGGCCGCCCAATTGCTCGTAAATCGCACGCAGCAGCATTGCGGCCACTTCATCATTGCCCGCGTTTATCTCCGTCGCCGCGTCTGCCAGATTCTTTATCGCCTCGGAAACCACCAGGCGGTGTCTTTCGGTAATGGCAATCCTGTCGGCCGCTTCGCCGGCCCCTGCCCTGGCGCTCACAATGGCACGGTCAATCAGCCCCCGCAAATCACTCAGCCCATCACCGGTAAGGGCGCTTGTGGAGACAAACCGGGCCCCAAACATGTTATTCAGCCTGGCTGCCTTTTGATTTAACTGCTTGGCACCGAGCAAGTCGCATTTAGTCGCAACATATATTAGTTCTCTCGGCTGCAAGCAACCTCCTACCGCAATCCCGATTTCATCGGGATAATCGTCTTTGCCGGCATCAACACAGAGCAAAACCAATTGTGCGCCGTTCAGTGCCTCAATTGCCGCCTCCCGCGCCAGTGCATCGAGCACATCCATCCGGCCTTCTTCCGGCACCAGCCCCGCGCAGTCAAACAAAGCACAGTCGCATCTCTTAAGCTCAAGCAATCCCGTCAGAACATCCCTGGTGGTGGCCGGCTGCCGGGAGACAATGCTTCTGTCTCTGCCGAGAAGGGCATTAAGCAAGCTGCTTTTACCCGCGTTTGGCGCCCCTGCCAGGCCGACCGCCGGCAGATCAATCATCTCCTCATAGCGGATACTGCCGGTCAAAAGCTCCCGGAGATGACTCTGTATTCCGCTGATGGTCTCAACAGCCTTTTGGCCCGTCACAAATTCAATATCCTCACCCGCAAAATCAAGCCCCGCTTCAATCAGGCTCAGTATATCCAACAGCTGGCGGCGTATCTCGCCTGTCGTCTCGCAAAGCCTGCCCGCTAACAGTTTCTGGGCCGCGGCCAATTGAAATCTATTGCTGCCCGCCACGACCTGGGCCACCGCCTCAGCCTGTGACAGGTCCATCTTGCCGTTCAGATATGCCCGCAACGTAAATTCGCCGGGCCCTGCTAATCGCGTTTCGGCGAACAACTTGCCCAGGATGTGCTGCACAACAACCTCAGCCGCAAAGACGTGCATCTCCACCAAATCTTCACCCGTATAAGAGTTTGGCCCAAAAAATACGTATGCGGTTGCCTCTATTTCAAGTTCGGCATCGATGCGGATTTTGCCCTTTACTATGCCGCGCCTTGTTATTTTTTCTTCCGGCTGGAAGACCCCGCTAAGTATCACCAGGGCCCGCGGCCCCGATATGCGGATGATAGACCTGGCAACCGCTCCGATGCCTGTCGAAGGGCTGCTGACCGCTGCGATAGTGTCATTAATATCATACATTATCGGTTCGTAGTTCGTAGCAGAGGCCTCGAAATCCCATCTACGAACTACGAACTACCAACTACCGACTAATATTTAAAGAAAGGCTTAGGCTTTTTTTTCTTGACCTTGCCGCCCGTTTTGCTCGTTACAGCTACCAGCCCTGTCGCTTCGGCCGATTCCTTCTCACGAATGTGCCTGCGTATGATTATCTGCTCGAAGACACCGGCAACCGTGCTTGACATGAAATAAAGATTCAGCCCTGATGCCATGTTGTAGAAAATCAGCAGCATCATAATCGGCATCATTACCATCATCATCTTCTGCTGCTGAGCAACCTGGGAATTTGCCTGCGCCGAGGAATGCGGCATCAGTTTCTGTTGCAAAAACATGGCCAACGACAACAGTATCGGCAAAAGATTGAGCGAATGAATCTGCCAGCCCAACAGCGGCACCGTTACCGTCTCAAACGTTACAAGCGCATCCGGCACGGAAAGGTCCGTGATCCAGAACGGCAAAAATGCCGCGCCCCGAAGTGCAATGTTGGCGTATATCGCGCTGTAAAGTGCTATCAAAATCGGCAGTTGCAGCATCATCGGAAGAAAACCCATCACCGGTGAAGCGCCCTGCTCCTTGTACATGGCCATCACGTGCTTGTTCATCTCCGCCTTGTTGCCGGCATATTTCTTCTTGATTTCCTCAACCCTCGGACCGAGCTTTTGCATCTTCATCATCGAGACCTGGCTCTTCTTTGTCAGCGGATGAAGCAGCAGGCGAACCAGAAAAACCAATATCATAATCACGATGCCGTAATTGGGTATGAACTTGTGAATGCTTTTCATAAATCCCATGATTGCAAAGGCCAGGGGGTTTATGACCGACGTCGGGCAGCAGCAGCCCAAAAAGTCAATCGTATGGAAATAACCGAGCTGTCTGTACAACTCGTTTTTGTCGAAGATGTCTTTGTCCTTCGGCCCTAAGTACAGTTGGAACTTAAATGTCTTTGCGGAGTTTACTTGGCCCGCCTGGGCCAATTCTATCGTCGTTGTCTTAAGGCTGAAACTGCTGTTTTCATCCCCATCCGGTTTCTTGTCTGCCAGTCCGGGGTCGTAGTATTGTGCCGGCCCGAGTGTTATGCTCTGTGGCCATTGCTCATTCTCCCCGGTCACCGGACGAAGTATCGCCGCAAAATACTTGTTGGTCGTCGCGGCCCAAATAAAACGGGCTCCCGCCTTTTTGTGCCTGAGCTGCATGGCCTCGGGGTTATTGCTTTTTTTCGCTTTCCGCAGCTTGTTGTTGTCTGTCTTGACCGATTCGATCCCCTCGGGCGTAACAAACGCCGCCAGGACCTTCCTCATATCGCCCCGCGCTCCTTCCCTGCCGATGCCTACCGGGCCCTGAAGGTCCAGCCGGGCTTTTAATTGCTCGTCGGAAAGGTTCTCAACCCTCAGATTACATTGGACGGTGTAGCTGTCAGGCATTGCGCGATAGGTTTTGGTCAGCTTAATCGCTTCCTTGCCGGCTGCATCCCTCAGGACTGCCTCAAATGTTACCTCGTGCGAATTATCATCCTTGCGGATAACTTTGCCCGTCTGCCAGTTCAGCCTGTCCAGTGGAAACCTTTGCTTTCTGTCGACAAGCTCAAAACTGCCGCTTGCAAGCGAATACACATTCCTGTCGCCGATTATCGGTGCCAGCAGCGCCAAAGGCTGAGGGTTCTTGGGGTCTCTGTCGTCAAATTCGCTGAGCCTTGCCTCGAAGATTGCGGCCCCCCTGCTCGTAAGCTCAATCGCGAACTTAAATCCCGTATCAGGATAGACTGAGCCGATAACTACGCTTTCGGCGGGCGCGTTTATCGCTGTAAGTCGTGAAAGCTCAAAACCTTCATCGGCCGCCTCTTGCTCCTGGTCCGAAGCGCCCACGGACGTCTCAGAGGCCAACATGATAATCGGTTCTGCATCAACGCCATCGGCCGTGGCGAACAGACCGGACTCTATTACTACAAGAAAACCGCAAAACCCAACAAAAGCGACAAGAAATACAATTAGAATTGTCTTTATGCTCATTAAATGACCTTAATTAGCGGCCTATCCCGAAAATATACAATATATAACTCAAATTGCCCTTTTTGTTCTTAGACACGGGTTTACACAGATTAACACTGTTTTTAGGAACTTGGATTCCAGCTTTCGCTGGAATGACAAATTGCGTTATCTTCCGTCGAAGAGCCTGTCGCCTTCAAAGTTGTCAAGCTCCTGGGTTTCGTAAATCTTTTTGGCGGCTGTCTCGTAATCATATTTGAGCCTGACAAAGTACACCTCGTTGTCCTGGATATACACGTAGCTGGCGCGGTTGTCTTTGTCCCTGGGCTGACCGACCGAGCCGACATTGATGATAGCCTTTTCATCTTCGATAATCGGATATGTGTCGCCAAGCTCCTCAGGCGTGTAAAAATCCGGGTCCTCCAAGAACACGCCCGGAAGATGAGTATGCCCGATGAAACAGATATGTCTGACCCGCTCGAACAAGGCGTTTATTTTGCCCGGCGTCGTATACACGTCATCCGGGAATACATATTCGTTGATCGGCTTTCTCGGTGAGGCGTGCACAAAGTCCAGATAGGCGTTCACATCACCCAATTTTCTCTCTAAGGTCCATCGCATCTGCTGGGTGCCAAGATACCTCCAGCGACCGTCTTTTTTGCCGGTTTCCTGGTCCAGTTCCAGAGTTTCCCTTGTCCAGTAGCTGGCTTGCTCGGCCCCAAGGTTGAAATTCGTCGGCTCATACAGAACCGCATAGTCGTGGTTCCCAATAACAGAGGCCGCGGTCTTTTCAATTACCAGGTCCAGACATTCCTTCGGATTGGCCGCGTATCCAACCACGTCACCAAGGCAATATATCGTCTCGATGCCGCGCTTTTCAATATCCGCCAGGACCATCGTCAAAGCTTCCAGATTCGAATGTATATCACTTATGATTGCAAACATGTCTCTTCCACTAAATACAGCCTAAACTCCGCAGAATAGTTTCTTATACCATAACTGCACTCCAAATTCCAGCAAAACAGCGCCCAAATTCAAAATGCCCTCAAACCGCTAAAAATCTGCCCCCGGTAACGATTACCCCCCGCCGCCGTTCACCTCTATATTACTCTCTGCTTTGACTGCGGTTCGGACTTGTTGAATAATTGACCCGCCCGGCCGCAATCGCCACTTCGAGACAATCCATCCCCGCCGGGGTGATATTTGCCCTTTCGTGGTATTTTGCAACCACGCCCGCCGCCATCTGCGCAACCGATGCCGGACACAAAAGTTCAACTCCATCGGCGCCAAACCAACTGCCCCGGATAATCGTTGCCGATATCATAAAGAGCGCGATTTTCTCAACGCCGCTCTCGCCGACCCCGGCAATATCGAACGGCAGGATACTGTCTGCGATTCTCACCGCCTCAGGACCGTACACCCCCAACATCGCGTTTTTTTCCGTAATATCCGCTATCTTAACATCGCCCAGCCCCGCTTCATCTGCCGAGGCTCCCGCCAGCGTCAAGACGGTTTCCCGCTGGCTTGGTAATGTAAACAGGGTATACTCCTCGCCGATCTTGCCGACCCGCAGCATATCGCCCCCCTCCCCACTCTCATCGCTGAGCCCGGCCCATATCCACTTACCTTCGCAGCATTTTTCGCTGCCTCCGGCTAAGAGTTTGTCCATCAAAGCCTCGCTGTGGGCCCCTTCTATAGTTATTTTGCCAAAGCTGCTCAGGTCAAATGCCGCACACCCCTCAGCCAGCGCCTCCGCCTCAGCTGGCCCATCCCCATAATCACTGGGAAGCCACCAGCCGTCGTATTCGGCGAAATTGGCACCTAAAACTCTGTGAACAGCCTCAAATGGACTCGCTTTAGGCATAAATAACCTTCATTTGTCCTCTCGTAGTTACCCCCCAACAGGTGGGGAACCGTTTCTCGACTCAGGTCGCAAGGCCCATCGGCCGCCCAAAGATTACCACAGAATCAGCCAAATGCCAACATCATCTTTCCAAACCCGCCTTCCGGAACGGCAGATTAACCGTCTTCTTTACTGAAGCTGGCCTTGTTGCTGAAGGTCAATGGCAAACTTGCCGCGGACTCGCTCGAGCATCTGCGTCTTTTCCTGAATCCGCCACACTAACAGTGAAATGGGCTCCCTCTTCTTGTCTCTAAAGGTAATGATTATCCTGCCAAAACCCAACAGCCGCTCAAGAAAATCGCTCGTGTCCACGCGACTATTGTAATCCTCCCTGCCTATCTGCTCACCGGTCTCTGTCGGGCCTTCCTGCAGGTTCATATAGTTCGGCGTTATTGTAACGTAAAAGAAAAGACCCTTGAGCCACGATATGAGAATCGTCAGCAGTCCTATTATGCCCACAAGAAGATAGCCGGTACCGCTGATGGATAGTGCAAGGTGTTTGAAAAGCCGGAAGAACTCCATCACCCATCCGAGCAGATGCAGCCACAACAGGAAAACCCCCAAACTCACCATGGTTATCAGCAATATCTTGATGGTGATATTGTATTCCTCCACAAGGAAGTTGAGCATGAGCATGGCAAACCAGACTCCCCCTATGACCTCAGGATTTATCGAACCGACAATCCACCAATCTGTGGCCTTTAAGAACATCAGCACCGACGCCAGAACCGACGCGACGATAGTAGGAACGTAGAGCACCTTTGGCGTCCAGTCGAAAATGACCAGCCAGTCATTGATGTCCGGGTCCTGTCTAATAGTTCTTTCCATCTTCAGCCTTGTCCTGACCGTTTTTCTGAGAACCAGCCAGGCCACAACTGACGCCGCAACTACCCCCAAGGCAATGTATAGCGCTATCATTTTATTCGATGTCCACATTGTCGATTCCTGTTGAACTTTGGCCCAAAATCGAATACCGCAGACTTCGCAAGACGCCGGCCCGTACTCTCAACGTACTCATCTTTTTCAACCATTATGATTTTTTGGGCCGGATTCTCGAAGCCTGCTGTAAGACTCACAACTCCACCTCCTGCAAAAGGCCCTGTTAAATCGACGTTGCCGCCTGACCTTTTCAGCCATTTTCGAACGTACGGGACAAACCATGTTTTCCTCCGGGATATCTAAAAGGGCTGCGCATAGGCACCGATGCAACGTTTACAGGTTTTACTATTGTATCGCAATCAAATAGTTTTAATTGTGCCTTTTACTTTTTAGCGGGGGCGAGGTATTGGAAGAACTCCGAATCGCTCGGCAGAATCACGGTCGTGTCGGTTCTGAGCGACTTCTCGTAGGCCTGCAAGGTTCGCACGAAGGAATAGAACTCGGCGTCCTTTTCAAAGGCCTGCGCGTATATCTTGATGGCCTCGCCGTCGCCTTCACCCTTGAGTTTTTCGGCCGTGCGGTAACTTGTGGCAAGGAGAATAACTTTTTCCTTGTCGGTCTGGGCACGAATCTTGACGGCCTCTTCCTCGCCCTCGGAACGGTATTTCTTTGCGATTCTTTCGCGTTCAGCCTTCATTCGTGCATACACCGAATGGGTAACTTCCGCCGGCAGGTCCGCACGCTTTATCCTGACGTCGATTACCTCAATGCCATATTCGGCGGTCTTTGCGTTGCACTGTTTGCCGACCTCATCCATAATGGCCTCGCGGTTGATAGAGATAATCTCCGTCATTGTATGGCGGGCAGCCTCTTCACGTATCTCCGAAAAGACGATGTCGTCCAGTCTGGACTGGGCGCCGAATTCGTTGCGGACAGCCTGGTAAAACTTTAAGGGGTCGGTAATCCGCCACCGGGCATAGTTGTCTAACATAAGATGTTTCTTGTCGCTGGTGATGACCTTTGCAACGGCCGCGTCGTATTCCAGAATCCTGTCTTCGAATTTGTGCACCTTTTGAATCAGCGGGATCCTGAAATTGAGGCCCGGCTCCTTCACGGTTCGGACATACTTTCCCAATTGTGTTACGATGGCCTGTTCCGTTTCATCGATGGTAAACATTGCCGCTGCCGACAGGATTACTGCCACGACAATCAGAACTATTATGGGAATCATTTTCGTATTCATTTTTACCTGGTCCTTTCATCTAAAGGTAAAAGCTGGAGCAAATTGCCGCCGGTGTCAGAATCTATTACAAATTTGCGGATACCCGGCAGAATTTTTTCCATAGTTTCAAGGTAAAGCCTTTTCCTGGTTACATCCTTGGCATTTTGATATTCTCTCAGGACTGCGAGAAAGCGTTCGGCGTCGCCGTGTGCACGTTCGGTTCTTTCGGCTTTGTAGCCCTCGGCTTGTCGTATGATTCTTTCGGCCTCACCCCTGGCCTTTGGCAGGATATCCTCCTTGTAGCCTTCGGCCTGCTTAATGAATCTGTCTTTGTCTTCCCGGGCGCTTACCACGTCGCTAAAGGCGGCGGCGACTTCCTGCGGCGGACGAACGGTTTGCAGCTTCGTCTCGATTATCCGGATTCCCGCGTCGTATCGGTCGATGATCTGCTGCAATAACTGTCGTATATTGATTTCAACCTGGAGTTTTTCGCCTATGAGGACATCGTCTATCGGCCTTTGTCCTACAACGTGTCGCAGGGCGACTTCGGCGGCATCTTTGATGGCACCGTTGGGTGCTTCGAGGTCGCGGACGTTGAACAGGAACTTGGCGGGGTCGCTGACCTGGTATTGAACGATGATTTGCGCATCGATTATCTGCTCATCTCCGGTGAGCATCAGCGATTCTTCCGGGCGGAATGCATACCTTGCCGGTGGCCCCTGCGTAATGGTCGTAAAGCCAATCTCGGTGCGCCTGACCTGTTTGACTTTCACTTTGTCGGCCCGCTCAATGGGTATGGGCAGGTGATAATGCGGGCCGGGCTCGGTTATGCGGACCGCCTTGCCGAACCGACGCACGACGCCCTGCTCATCAGGGCCGACGATGAATATCCCGGAGGCCAGCCATAATATTATCAGAAGCGGTATCGCCCATATAAGCCAGACCAAACTGAACCTGAGCCCGTTTTCGAAATGGGCATCGAAAAAATCCCTCGGTCTCTGGTCGTATCGTGCACTTGCCATGATTATTTCCCTTTCATTAGAGTTTATTCAATTCTACAAGGACCGGGTTATCCTTCAAGGATTTTCTTGGGGTCGAGGTTATACTTTTCGATATCCTTGAAATAATTTACAGTTCCGACTTTCATTTCAACCGTTGCGGCGTCATCACAGACGATAATGCCGTGCGGGTGGATCTGCAGGCATGAGACGGTACACATGTGGTTCACGCCGTCTTCGACCCCCTGGGCGAGGGCACGCGCTTTGTTATGACCGTTGACGATTATCATGACCTTTCTGGCGTCCATCACGGTTCCAACGCCCACAGTCAGGGCTGTTTTGGGGACCTTGCCGACGTCTCCGTCGAAAAAACGAGAGTTGGCGATAATGGTGTCCTCGGTGAGGGTCATAATGCGGGTGCGACTTACAAGCGACGAACCCGGCTCATTGAACGCGATGTGTCCGTCGGGGCCGATACCACCCACAAACAACTCGATGCCGCCGTACCTTTTAATCTTCTTCTCGTATCGGACGCACTCTGCCTCGAGGTCTTTGGCGTTGCCGTTGAGAATGTTGACGTTGGATTTGGTGATGTTGACATATTTGAAGAAGTTGTTCCACATGAAAGAATAGTAGCTCTCCGGATGGTCCTTCGGCAGGTTGACATACTCGTCCATATTGAAGGTGACAACGTTTGCGAAGCTTACCTTCTTTTTCCTGTTAAGTTGAATGAGTTGTTTATACATACCCATCGGCGATGAGCCGGTGGGCAGTCCAAGCACAAACGGTTTCTTGGCTGTGGGCTTAAAATCATTGATACACCTGGCCACGTATGCCCCGGCCCAGGCACTTCCACCCTTATAGTCCTTTTGAATAATAACTCTCATGTTTGTTCCTTTCCTTAATGTTAACCAATTCCCTGCAGCTTGTCAATAAGTTTTTCCGCGCTTTTCTTCTTTTTTTCCAGTCGGTCTTTCAGTTCGGTAATGAAGCTGTTGTTCTCGGCCGTGCCCCTTACCGCCTCGAAGTCGGCGTCTCTTTCGGCCTCGGTGCCGTCAACGCCGAAGCCAATCCGGGAGTTGGCGTTGAACTCCTTGCCGGCGTCACTACAGCGCATCAAGTCAAGCCTTTCAACGGCGTCAATCCAGGTCTGAATAACTTTTATGACGTCTTCAGAGGTGAACCGGTCAGTGGGCTTGCCAAAAACCCGCTCAAAGGCATTGGCGACCCAGGTCCATTCGTAGGTCTGGAAGTTGTCGTAAATTTCTTTAAGTTTTGCGTTGACATCGTCGAGGGATGAGATGGTCCCGTTCTCGATTTCGGCCAGAAGACTGTCAATAGTCTCTTGGGGCGCGGTCAGACCTGCCAAGTCGATCCAGTTGCCTTTGCCGATTCGTGTTTTCACTGCCAGAATAGTACGAAGGTCAGCAATGCTGCTGAACTCGTTCTCACGCAGCCGTCCGACGAGGATATTGCCGAGGTATCTGTCGATACCCATTTGGTAAAAGTCTATTCCCTTTTCGAGAGAAGAGCGTTTTATCTTTACGCCGCGATAGTAGTAGTCCTTTGAAGTCCGTCCCGATGTATCCTGGAGTTTTTCCAGGAGTTTCGTCCCGCCCATCATTTTCTCGACGGTGTACGGCGTCAGGAGGTTGAAACTTATCATATCAAGTTTATTATGGTCCTTTCTCTTGTCACGCCTCGGCCATTTTCGCGAGTCTCGGATGGTGCCGACACTCTGGAGACTGATTCCGGGTAGAAGGTGGCTCTGGCCTTCACGTTCGACGAGGTATGAGAAGGGAAGAAGTGAAGTGTCGGGATTTCGGTAGTGTCTTCCCACCACGGTTGAGAAGGCTCCGATTCTTGCCGGCCAAAGCATGTATGAGTCGGAGGAGGTCTTTGAGCCTCTTTCGACAATGCCCTGGTGGACCGGGCCGAGCTTGTACATGTGGTTGGATTGATTTGAGCCGCTGCCTGCGTTGAGGAAGCTGAACAGGCCCGCGATGAGCAGAGTTGACTTGTGGTGCGTAACGGTGTACGGGCCCGCAAAGACGGCGCAGGCTTCTCCGTGATATCCGCCGCAATTCGCAAAGTAAACCGAGTGTTCCGCAGAGTAGTGTTTTGCCAGTTCGGTTGCCTGGCCGACGAAGCAGTGGGCCAGAATCGAGTTATCGCTGACCTTTGCGCCGGAGGCGAGGATGAAGTCTTTTGCGATGACATTCGTGCCGATGAAGGTTGGGTCCTGGGGGCAACTGTTTATCGTGCCGTTTTCAAGTCGGCTCGCACCGTCGAGAACCGCGGCCGGACCAATCTTCACATTTTTGAGCGTTCCGCAGTCAAGGATTCTTACGCCTTGGGCTATAAGACCCATTGATGAAGTTACAGAGTCCACGTACCGGGTTATCATTTCCTGCAGTCTTTCGATGACGGTTTTTTTGTGACGGTACATGGCTATGATGTATGCAACGTGCGAAGAGAGGTGGTCGTAGATTGGTATTTCTCTTCCTCCGCCTTCGTTGACAACGGCCACCTCGGTTCCGTTGCCGAAAGAGGAGGCGCCGTCCACGGCGAGCAGCGCAACGTGATTTATGATTACGTTGTCTTCGACGTCGTAATTAGCAATGTAGTCCTCGACGTTGCGGATGTAAACGTTGTGCCCAATTCGGCAGTTGTGGATAGTGGCGTTGTATAATCCAGTGTCTCTTTCGATTCCTCCAAACAGGGAAACCTTTTTATCAAGTCTGCCAATCGTGACAGACCCGGAAAAGTGGGTGCTTTTGACACGAGCCGCGTCAAATCCATCTGCCACGTGGACCAGGCTCCAGTCGCCGGCAGTGCAGCCCTGGGACTCGAGAGTCTTAATCTCGTCTTGCGTAAGTTCCCGATAAGATTTTTCCCCGGTCATAATAGCGCTCCTTACAAAGCGAGTTCGTAAATGCCTTCGGCAACAGCAGTTTCATCCGGTGTGATGACAAATACATTCAGTTTGCCGTTGTCTGTCTTGTTTCGATTTTTTTCCTGGTATTCCACTGTTTTCGGTCATTACAACTTCGACATGACTTTGGCTGATTATAGTGTCCGGCCGGTTCAAGTTCAAGAAACTATCCAGACGTTTTTTGTAAGGACTAAGCGGGTACTGTCCCAACGGCTGGTCAGATAATTTTTTTTTATGGTATTGACAGCGTAACACGAATCTGGTATTTTTATGCGCACAGAGCCTGGTCGTTCAGGCTTTCGTGCGGGTCTTGTTAAGCTAATAGTGTTTATAAGAGCAGCTTCAGAAGGGAGCTTTCAAATGCACATGGCCAATGAATTACTGTCGGTTCCGGTGGCAATCGGGACGCTTGGCGCAGCAGCGGCCGGTCTGGGTCTTGTTTGCCATAAGGCCAAGAGCGTAATTACGTCCGACAGGTTCGCGCTTATGGGGATAATGGGTGCGTTTGTTTTCGCCGCCCAGATGGTCCAACTTCAGCTTCCCCTGATGCCGGGTACGAGCGGCCACATGGTAGGCGCGGTGCTCTTGGCGATAATATTAGGCCCGTACGCCGGAGCGATAGCGATATCCTCGGTGGTTATTATTCAGTGCTTGATATTTCAGGATGGAGGTCTGCTCGCCTTAGGCTGCAACATAATCAACATGGCGCTTGTACCGAGTTTTTTGGGATACTGGGTATATAAAGTTTTCGTAAGTTCGGCTACGAGTCAGTGGCGGTTTTATCTCGGCAGTATTCTCGCTTGCGTTATTGCACTTGTTGCCGGAGCTGTACTTGTGCCGATTGAGGCAGGACTGTCCGGCGTGCTTCAAGTACCGTTTTATACCTTTCTGGTAACGATGGTTGGGGTGCATATCCTGATTGGTGTTATGGAGGGTTTGATAACAGCGGCGGTATTGCTTTATCTTCGACAGGTTCGACCGGATATCATCGCCGGGTGTGCAGCTAATTCAGCCAAGCTCAGCAAGGCTGTCCTTTACACCACCGTTATAATAGCCACCATCATAATCGGGGCAGGGGTGTCTCACTTAGCCAGCTCGCTGCCGGACGGCCTTGAATGGAGTTATGCCGAAAGGCCAAATGAGCCGGATTTTGAGCCTCTCATTTCAAACGAAAGCGGGACGGTTACCTCAATTGACAATTTTCAGTCGCGATATTCGCCGCTGCCGGATTACACGGTCCGCGCAAGTGCTTTTGGCGAAATCGCCCAGGGTCAACTCGTTGAAGCCGGTCCCGGCTGGCAAAGCTTCGCCGCGGTTTTCGGCTCTGCTGCGACGATGGGCCTTATCTGGCTTGCCGCGTGGGCCCTGCGAAAGAAAAACGGCGGGCAAAATGCACCACGCTCAAATTGACAGACTATCCTACCAGGATTCCGGCATCCACAGGCTTGACGGCAGAGTAAAACTCGCTTGCGTGCTGGTCTTCAGTGTCTTTGTGATTTCGCTGCCCCCTACTTCGGTCAGTATTCTGGCATGCTACGCGGTGTGGCCCTTTGCGGTGCTGGTCGTAGCAGGCGTGCCAATTAGCTTTGTTCTCAAACACATTCTTATTGTGAGTCCCTTTATTGCGGTCCTGGCTCTTAGCAGTCTGCTATATGACAAGGCGCCTGTTATCGCAACATTTGGGCCGTGGCGGTGGGCCACGACCAGCGGAGTGCTTCGGTGTTTTTCGATTTGCGGCAAGTTCATTATCACGATGGCCGCTCTGGTTGGGCTGGTCGCGACAACGCGGTTCAGTGATTTGTTAGCGGCGATGGCCAAACTTGGTGTGCCGCACCTGCTGGTCGTGCAGTTGGGCTTTTTGTACCGTTATATATTCATGCTTATCGATAGAGGTTATCATGTCCTTCGTGCCCGGTCCGGAAGGAAACTGCGAAGCCTGGGTTTTGCCGGTGAGCTTAAGACGACCGCTGCAATAGTAGGCAGCATATTCATCGGCAGTATCGATCTGGCCGGCAGGGTAAATATGGCGATGCAGGGGCGCGGATTCGACGGCCGATTCCACAGACTGACCGAAATGCGGCTCCGACCGGCCGATTTTCTATTCTCCGCGATCCTCGCTCTGTACCTGGCAGCATTATTGTTGGTGGGGAGGTTTTTTTGAGATATGCCCCAGGCGGTTGAGATTGAAAATTTCTCATACGATTATCCGGACGGCACAAAGGCGCTGGTCGATATCAACCTGACCATCGCACATGGCGAGAAGGTGGCAATTATTGGGCCCAACGGCGCGGGCAAATCGACGCTGCTGCTTGCGATGAGTGCCTTTTTGAAAGGCACCGGTAAGATTATTATCGATGGCATCGAGGCAACAGCTAAAAACGCAAAGAAAATACGAAGTGTTTTAGGCCTGGTCATGCAGAACCCGGATGAGCAACTGTTTATGCCGACGCTCTTCGATGACGTGGCTTTCGGCCCGATGAACATGGCCCTTGGCGAAAGCGAGGTCAAAGAGCGAACGGCCGATGCGATTAAGACCGTGGGCCTGGAGGGCATGGAGACAAAGCCCCCACATCACCTTTCCGGCGGGCAGAAACGCTCAGCGGCCATTGCGACAATCCTTTCGATGGAGCCGAAGATAATAACCATGGATGAGCCGGAGGCCAGCCTTGACCCGCGTACGCGAAATAAATTGACCGAGCTGCTCGGCTCGCTTTCGCAGACCTTGATAATCGCAACCTGCAATATGGATTTTGCGGCGGGGCTTTGCGAGCGGGCTATTTTGATAGATGAAGGCCGAATTATCGCCGACGGTAATGCAAGCCAAATTATGAGCGACTCAGAACTTATGCGAACCCACGGCCTCGAAGTTCCTGCCGTTTTTTCTTAACGTCTGAAACGCGGGCGCCAGCGCCTGTGATGTCCGATTATCCTTACCGTGTCTGTGCCATATATACATTGACCGGATTTGAACTTACCGACAACAGTCAACTCAACTCGGCCCGTTCCCGGCACAATATCCAGCAGCTCGTCTTTGTCGAATAAAGCAAATACTCTTGCCCTTCTGCGCCAGCCGACAACCCGCTGCCAGACTGTCTCGATACCATCGTCCAAGTCGGTAACGTACAATACAAACGGCTCATCGGAAATATCGCGCTTTGAAATACCTTCCGGCAGCCGAATAATAGCTATAATCCTTTTCATGCGATTGGCGCGGTTAATCACCCTCGGCACGATATGTACATCCGCCTCTACGGGCCCGATAACGGTTATGACAACCTCATTCGGCTCAGAATCTTCCTGGCCGTCACTTACGATTAGTTCTATCGTGTGCTCGCCAATGCCCAGCTCTATATTGGGATCAACGCCCGTTGCAATCTGCTCATCACCCTCAAACCAGAAATACTCCAATTCATCTCCATCTGCATCATACGACCCCGATCCATCTAAATTAATCTCCGCCATCCCATCAAAACACACAAAAACCGTCTGGTCCACCCCCGCATCCGCTACAGGAATACTATTTTCCCACCAAAGGAAAGGATAACTAAGCCCCTCGTGGATATTCCAGATATCATCGGTTCCATTGGCTGTTTCACCGACAAAATCCCAGCCAGCATCAGTAAATGTCCTTTTAGTTTTCATCTCATGAGTCATCTTATCTTGCCCTCCATCACTCTCTGATTGTCCAGTAGATTGTATGTCCCAGAAAGAAGCAGCGACAGTGTCGCCATTATGACCTACCAATCCGCCAGTATCGTAATGTCCTGAAACAAGGCCTGTAGAGTAACAATTTCTAATTGTACCCCCAAATATTAAATATCCATTGTTCCCAACTAGACCGCCGACCTTTCTATCTCCTATAACCTGTCCACTTGAATGGCTATTGTCAATCTTCCCCCCAGCATTCTGTCCCACCAAGCCACCTATGTAATCTTCACCAGCAGTCTGGCAGGCAGAATAACAACTTCTAATTATACCAGCACATCCATTCATACCAGCTATTCCACCTACATAATCCTTTCCTAAAATATTGCCAACTGAGTAACAGTTTTTTATACAACAAAGACCTCCATTACCTCCTACTAATCCACCTGTATAATCACATCCTAAAACGCTACCCCCTGAAGAGCAGTTGCTGATGTAGCTTAAAGCGCTACAAGGCTCGATAGGTGTTTCAGATGCACAAAATCCCACCAGACCCCCTGTATGTTTAGACCCTAAAACAGTAACAAACGAACTGGATCCTTCTATCTTTCCTAAGCTTTTCCCTACCAAACCTCCTACATAGTTATTGCCAGAAACAATACCGCTCTCAACACTGCAATTGGAAACACTTCCTCTGAATAGGATGCCTACCAAGGAACCCACCATTTCACCCGTGCCCCCATCAACATTAGGATCGACAAAATGCAAATTACGAATCTCAGCATCTGGCTCGTACACAAATCTAGGTCTGATGTACGGATTTTCCGGGGCTGATCTAGATTTTTTACATGCGTTTGGATCATCTACACATGCAAAGAGTCCTACACAATTCATACTTTGGGAATTATATGTGAATTTGGAAATCGTGTGCATGTTACCATCGAAGACACCACTAAAAGGATTGTTGGGAAAAGCACCTATGATATTGAACTGCATACCGGTAAAGCAGCCAAGGTCGATATCGGCCATGAGCTTGAAGTGCTTGTCCCAATCACTCGGATTATTCCCAATGGAGTTCATCTGCTCGGCGGTCCAAATCTGATATGGATTCGCTGCTGTCCCATCTCCCCCGCCATACGTTCCCCCTTGTGCCTGTAAAGTTATCACCAATATCGTTACAAGTGTGAAAAGAACTGTTTTTTTGTTCATGATTTCCTCCTTCATACTTGTTTTCAGTCGGTGTATCGTTTCTCCTTTTCAGAATTCTCGATGGCCATTTCGCCAGATACACACATACATTTTAGCTGATTTGTTGTCGCAATTCAACTTAAATCTGGGGATTTTTCCAAATTCTGGACGATAATTCAGGAATTTTAAGGTTTTTGACCGGTCGCTCACGCTCCCGGCTCTGCCGGAAGAAGCGTCTTACAATCGTCTTAACAGGCCGAGGACGACAGCCTCGATTCGGCAATTGTCTGAATAAATCGCCTCATAAGCGCTATTGGCAGGCTCGAGACGTGCCCGGCCGGATTCAGCGTAGAATTTTTTCAGCGTCGCTTCACCTTCATCCACGATAGCCACCACTATCTGCCCATCGCGGGCAGTGGCTGTGCGTCTGCAAATGACGTAATCGCCGTCCGATATCCCCTCATCGATCATGCTGTCGCCGGAAACCTGTAGGGTGAATATATCTTCTGTGGGGCCGAACAGCTCGCGCAGCGACATTGTCTCGGGGTTTTCAATAGCTTCTGTCGGCTGGCCCGCCGCGACCGTACCAAGCAAAGGCAGGCCCGACTCGCTTTGTGTAAAACCGGTTGTTTGTGCGTCTTGTTCAAGCAGCCGATTGGCTGGCGCCGTCAAGCTCAAAGAGCGTACCTTGCCCCTCGATGCGGCGAGCAGTGCTTTTTCGCGAAGCGCGCCGATATGCTCGAATGCGGTGGTGCGGCTTACTCCCAGCACTTCGGCCACTTCCGCTATCGTCGGCGAATAACATCGGCTCTGCTGCAATTCGGCTACTATCTTTAGTACTTGCAGTTGACGGGGTGTAACTTGGGTGGTCAGATTTATCTGTTGCACCTGATTGTTTCTCCCTTAGCATATAGTTGTTGTTCGGTTTTTGGATATCAGCTTGGGCTTTTGTCGCTTTGCCGTCTGCACCAATGCAAGCTGGACCCTGCTCTTGAATCATCAATTCGCCGCTGACAGTCGTTCCCACCACATCAGCTATCAGGGCCAGCACTTTGCCTAAAGGATTCGTGTGGTAGTTGGGCGTTTGGTTTTCCTTCAAAGGCCAGTCTTTAACATAGTCGCCGCCCGGCCCGAACCTGCACACCGGCACATTAAAATCGTCAAATTCAGTCATACCCGTTTCTTTGTCCTTGATTCTGCGTTTTTTTGTCCTTGCCGCTTGCCTTTTGCCGCATTATACATCTATCGGCAAAGAAGCCTGAAAAACCCTAACAAAAACCGAACAGAAATCCAAATTTCCGAAAAATCCTCTCACTATCCACCCCATCGAGTCCCTCGGTAAATGTTATAGGACTACCGCCCAACGCCACAAAGACGCGGCCACGCTATCGGCGCCAAATCCTGCCTCGACAACAACGATAAAAGGCCGATAAAAGCGAGGGCAAAACGGTTTTTTCTTGACTTTGGGGTCGCAATTTTTGTACAATAGTGAAGTGAGAGGGGTTTTGTCGATTGGGGAACGAACCTGAGCTTTCAATACTCCCCTGAATGACTCTTAATAGTAACGGATCGTATGTATCCACATGAGGAGGATAATTGATGAAAAAGCGGATTTTGTTGAGCACCGCAATCGCATTTGTGATTATAAGCCTGACTGCGCCGAGCGCACGGGCTGCACCTATCATCAGGATAAGTGGTAGCCAGCCCGCCTACATGGTAGAGGTACTTAGCCTCGACGACTGGTCCAGCCTCGGCATATACGGCGAAGGCGATGTGTTTTACACGTTCTGCATGGAGTGGGACGAGTATTTTCGTTCCGGCCGTACATATCATGCGGATATCAGCACCGCTGCCGTAAGAGGAGGCGAAAGCATTGACGACCCGCTCGACGAAAGAACCGCATATCTCTATACCAATTATATCAATGGCCAATACGCCGGTGTCAGCGAGCAGGATATCCAGGATGCCATTTATTACATTGAAGGCGAAGGCGGCGTCAATAACAGCTTGGTTGCTGAGGCCACCGACGCCGTTGCCGACGGCGCGTGGAGCGGTATCGGCAACGTCCGCGTCTTGAATCTGTGGAGATACTATGACCCTCAGACCGGCACCTACTCCGGCTGGGCACAAGACCAGTTGATTAGCATTATTCCTGCTCCGGGTGCGGCCCTGCTGGCCTCGGTCGGCGTCGTTGCCGTCAACTGGCTGCGCCGAAGAAAATTATTGTAAATACAGCCGGCCCCTGCAACAAAATAATCAACCGTCAGTCTCCCGACTTGCCATCGGCGGGGGATTCATGCGCATTCGGATTAATATCCGCACCGAAATCTCCCATACCCCTTGTACATTTCTGCTCTGCAGAGAACGTGTGAAAGTTGTCATTCTGAACGAAATGAAATAAAGTGAAGAATCTTCAGTTCTACGAATGTCAGAGATCCTTCGCTTCACTCAGGATGACTCGGCTGTGGATTTTCAGAATTTTGCGGTTTGTGCTCACTTTCAAGACAGCTATAATAAGCTTTTCCGTAATTCGGGAAACCGTGATAAGATTTGCGGCAGTTGAACTGCTGCTATCGGGTCTAAGTGATTTTGGAGTAAGAGCATGAAAAGCGATACGGTAAAAAAGGGTTTTCAGCGTGCCCCTCACAGGGCGCTGCTGCGAGCGTGTGGGCTCAAAGATGAGGACATGAACAAGCCGTTTATCGGTGTGGCGAACAGCTTTTGCGAGGTTGTTCCCGGTCACATCCACTTGAACAAGGTCGCTCAAACCGTTAAGCAGGCCGTCCGCGCCGGCGGCGGTGTACCGTTTGAGTTCAATACCTTAGCCGTATGTGATGGTATCGCAATGGGCCACACGGGAATGAAGTACTCCTTAGCCTCGCGTGAAATCGTTGCCGATACCGTCGAGACTATGGTGCGGGCCCACTGCTTCGACGGCCTGATATGCATCCCCAACTGTGATAAAATCATACCCGGGATGCTGATGGCCGCGATGAGGTTAAATGTGCCTACAATTTTTGTGTCTGGCGGACCCATGGCGGCAGGCAAAACCGCCGATGGCACCGTTGTTGACCTGATAAGTATCTTTGAGGGTGTGGCGGCATTTCGCACAGGCAAAATCGATGAGGCCGCCCTGAAGGAGCTCGAATGCACCGGTTGTCCCGGGCAGGGCAGTTGCTCCGGCATGTTCACCGCCAACAGCATGAACTGTCTTTGTGAGGCGATAGGGCTGGCCCTTGGCGGTAACGGGACCATACTGGCTACCGACCCGAAACGACAGGAGCTTTATAAAGCCGCGGGTGCCCAGATAGTTACGCTTATCGAAAAGGATATTAAGTCGCTCGACATCGTCACGGAAAAGGCGATTGATAACGCCTTTGTCCTTGATATGGCCATGGGCGGCTCGACGAATACCGTCCTGCATACCTTGGCAGTTGCCAACGAAGCAGGTATTGAATACGACCTCGACCGTATCAATGCCATTGCCGCTAAGTGTCCGAATATTTGCAAGGTTTCGCCCTCGAGCAACTGGCACATGGAAGATGTTGACGCCGCGGGTGGAATCAGCGCGATACTGAAGGAAATCAGCAAGATTGACGGCCTGCTGAATCTTGACTGTGTGACCGTAAGCGATTGTACGCTTGGCGAGAGAATCGCCGACGCCGAGATTAAAAATACCGACTGCATCCACACGCTGGATAATGCGTACTCCAAGACCGGCGGCCTTGCTATTCTAAGAGGCAACCTCGCACCGGATGGCTGTGTCGTCAAGACAGCCGGCGTCGCCGAGTCCATGTTGACCCACACTGGTCCTGCTGTAATCTTTGAGAACCAGGAAGAAGCTTGCGATGGTATCTTAGGCGGCAAGGTTAAGGCTGGCGACGTTGTGGTGGTCCGTTATGAAGGGCCGAAGGGCGGCCCGGGTATGCAGGAGATGCTCTCACCGACTAGCTATATAGTCGGCGCCGGCCTGGGTGAATCCGTTGCTCTTGTTACCGACGGCAGATTCAGCGGCGGCACGCGCGGCGCCTGCATCGGCCATGTCAGCCCCGAAGCGGCTGTCGGCGGTCCAATCGGACTCTTGGAACCCGGCGATATTATCGAGATCGACATCCCGAATAACAGCATCAACGTAAAGCTGACTGACGCCGAGCTTGCCGAACGCAAAAAGGCCTGGAAACCTCGCCCGCCAAGCATAACAACAGGCTACCTCGCCAAATACGCCTCAATGGCAACCTCCGCAGACACCGGTGCAATACTAAAGTGGTAACAAAACTTGCCAAAACAAATACAAAACAGTGTAAATCCGTGTCCAAAAACGAAAATGAAAATAAGTGGTACATTGCCGGTTTGCATTTTGAGTGTATGCAGTGTGGGGAGTGCTGCGCCGGGCCGGCAAGAAGAGAGCTAAAGATTGATATTGTGATTAGGCTCTGGTATAAACAAGCCCAAGAAATTATTTAAGGTGGCATTATGGAAATAGAACCAATACTAAAAGAGTTCAGAGCCGGTGTCGAGGTGCTGTACAACGAACGACTGAAAGGCATTATCCTTTATGGCTCGTGGGCCCGCGATGAGGCTACACAGGATTCCGACATTGACCTTGTAGTTGTGCTTGCCGGTGATGTGGCTCCAGGCAAAGATATAGACCGCATGATTGATATGATAACGGACATAAATCTCAAGCACGGTGTGTTGCTTGCTGTGTGCCCCGTCTCAGAAGAAGACTATAACACGACAAACAGCCCGCTGTTGCTGAATGTGCGCAGGGAAGGGGTGGCTGCGTGAAAGAGACCGCGGATTTAATTGAACGGTCGAGGCGATATCTGAAAAGTGCAGACATTCTCCTGCAGGATGCCGATTATGAATCCTGTGTATCAAGAACCTACTATGCCATGTTTTTTGCAACTCAGGCGGCGCTGCTCACGAAGAATTTGTCATTTTCATCTCATAAGGGTGTGATCTCCGCCTTTGGGGAACATTTTGTAAAAACGGGTGTTTTCAGCAGGGAAATGTGGAGAGAACTCAATCGTGCTTTTGAGAAGAGGCAAATCGGAGATTATGGGCACACCTTTGTAATACCGCAAGACGAGGCGCAAAAAATGCTCCAAGGCGGCCAGGACTTCGTACGAGAAATAACCGACTGGTTGGATACCCTGACTTCTTGAAGCATGTCACCCAAATTCTTAACAAATAGTTAGAAACAGTATTAATCCGTGCGAATCTGTGTCTGATAACAAAAACGAAAACAAGTGGTATGTTGGGGGGCTGCATTTTGAGTGTATGCAGTGTGGGGCGTGCTGCGCCGGGCCGGATGAGGGTTATATCTGGGTTACTAAGCCGGAGATTGCCCTTATTGCAAAGTATCTGGACAAGTTGACAGATCAGTTATGGGGCAAGTATCTCAAACGCATCGGCAAACGGTCAACCATTGTCGAAAAACCCAACACCAAAGACTGCGTTTTCCTGACCAATACCGATGGCAAATGGACCTGTGCGATTTATCCTGTTCGGCCGAACCAGTGCAGGACCTGGCCGTTCTGGCCGGACAATCTCACCACTCCCGACCATTGGAACAGAGCCACCATGAAGTGCCCCGGCATCAGCCGGGGAAGGCTATACAGCCTTGAAGAAATAGAAAAACTCCGCAAACAAAAAACCTGGTGGGCCGATGCCGGCTGACCGGAAAAATGAAATAGTCCACGCGGTTGCCGAAGTCTATGATTGGATTGATTCACAAATTAGTCAGAATTCAACCCAGTGTCAAGCGTGTGGCAAATGTTGCGATTTTGAAGACTATGACCATCGCCTGTTCGTTACAGGGGCGGAGCTTATGTATTTTGCCTTCAAACTCGCCCCCGATAAGATAAAACCTATGCACGCCGGCCGATGCCCGTACAATATCGACGGCAAGTGTACTGTTTACCCGTATCGTTTTGGTGGCTGTCGGATTTTCTCCTGCAAGGGGGATAAAGATTTTCAAAGCCGACTTAGCGAGCAGGCAGTGGAAAAATTCAAAGACATCTGTGAAATGTTTAACATCCCCTACCGCTATACCGACCTGCCTACTTCCCTGAACAAACTTGCTTGTCAAAAATCCTGAGTAGTTTGTTCTCTTTCCCCAAAGATTCTGCTACAAAGGATCTTTTCCAAAGTAGGCGTAGATCCCATCACGCCATTTAATCAACCGGGCACGGTCAGTCTCTACCTTGGCTGAAGGTGATGCCACAATTACACCTGAATCCGACTCTATAAATCCTCCGCCCATGAGACGTATAATCACATACTTTTTCTCCAGCCCGGATATTACCCATACGTGTACAGGATTGATGTCCTTGAGCTGTTTTGAATACAGCTCTTTCTTCAATCGTGGGAAATTCCCATTAGGATCGACAACAACCTCTTCGAATGGCTTTTCAAGAATTTCCACCGCCCAGTTTTGCAATTGATCGAGCTCACCTGTGAGGGCAATCCGTATCCTCATTGTCAGACTCTCGATACGGAGAGTCCCTTGAGCGAAAAGAAAAAAATAACTTACACTTATCAATATTACCGCAAGTACAAAGCGCGCAATCACTTTCCCCGCTGTCACCTGTGACCTCTTTCTTATCAAAGTAACGATCATGTAGATCAATGCTATCGGAGAAATAACTAAGCCCCCAAACAAAGATAAGCAACCCATGAGTAGGATTATGCTGAAAAGGCATATATGATTCGCCGCCATCAGCATAAAAAGGGAGACAGATCCAATGACAAAGAGCACCAGAGACACCACCGCAAACTCTAAATCTGTTTGTGGCAAAGGCAACTTGCCCTTTGTAGACTTTAATTCTACCATATCATTAAGCCTTCAATAACCATTCGTAGATCGACTACGGTGCGGTTGGCCGGGGGAGGGCTTCCTGGGGGTTGCGCAGCTCGATATACTTTACAATACCCTGGATCGTGCCGTGCTGGGTATAAAATTCATACAGCATTGCGACCTTTTCCTTTTCGCTCGCTTCGACGTACCGCGCGCTTCGGCCGTACGCCGCACCCCAGTTGACCTGCGTTCCATCTTTGGCGTATAACACAATATGGGCTTTCCGCCGATTCCGCCTGCCGTCCAGGTTGCTCACGTCAATGCTTGCTATCTCTTTCAACAGAGGCGCCAGAGGAGTCGAAATCCCATCCATAGTCTCAAGCACCGCCAATAGCTTAATTGCCGCAGTAATATCATCGCCTGCCATCGTATCGCCCACCGGCGGAATCGTCCGCGCAGAGAATCCCTTTACTTCAACAATCGTCAAATCCTCTATCGGCAGATAATCCAGCACCACCGCATCACGGTCGATGTAATACGTTGTCTCTGATCGTCTTATCAGCCCGACCGGCCTGCGATATTTTGCCCTTACCTCGACACTGCTGCTTGTAGTCTGAACTTTGATGTCATAAAGCCAGGCCACCAACTCCAGATTCTCGGCAACGGTCCTGGCAGCAGTCTCGTCAAGGCAAAATTCGCTGCCGCCGGCAGCTTCGTGCACCTTTTGAACAAGTTCATTGTTGAACCAGCCCGGCCGATCGATAAGTTCAAGAGGTCCTACTTGGCCGCTTGAAGTTATCTCTTGAACATATCGGTCGAGAAGCACAAATCCCGCTGCAACCGCCGCTATAATGCAGCCCGCCCCGAATACTATAAGAAGATTGCGCTGGCCGGGACCGGCCTTGGTAGTCCTGGCTTTTTTCTTAGCCGCTGACTTTGCCCCGAAGCTAAACCACTGCTTGGCCGGCTTTTTCTTTCTGCTTTTCTTTTTCTTTCGTGCCAAGGTTTCTATACGCTGTTTTCAAAACTTCCCAATGTGCTTCAGAAGAAAAGGTGGGCTAAAGCCCACCCTACCCACTCGCTTACACTCGTGGCTCTGTTGCCTTATGCTCCGGCTTGCGCATCACCAGATCTCAAGCTCGAGCTCCAACTCGACGTTAAACTTGTCTTTGACCCTTTCGCGGACCGCCTCGATAAGCCTTTGTACATCGCTGCTCCTGCAGCCTTTGTGAGCGATTATAAAGTTGGCGTGTTTTTCGCTGACCTGCGCACCGCCGATCTGCAGACCCTTAAGCCCCGTCCGGTCAATCAAGGCCCCTGCCGAAAGACCACGCGGATTCTTGAACACACAGCCGGCATTTCTTATATTCAAAGGTTGGGAATTCTTTTTGTAAATCCACACCTCCTTTAACGTGCGCAGCATCTGTTCTTTATCGGATTCGATGAGCCTGATCTTCGCGCTCAGAATAAATTTCGCGGTAATGTTCGTCCACCGATAGTCGAAGACAAGCTCCGGCTTACTCTTTTCGAAGATGTTACCGTCGGCGTCCATCAACGTAATGCTCTCTACTGATGTGCCGATATCACCGAAGCTTCCACCCGCGTTCATCCGTACCGCACCGCCGACGGAGCCCGGTATCCCCGTAAGCGCCTCAAGACCGCTGAGCCCTTTTCGAACACAATCAAGCACAACTTTGTTGAGCCCGGCGGCGGCGGCGACCGTAAGACAATCGCCGTCGAATTCGGTCTTGCCGAACTCGTCGCCTTCCAGTTTGATTACCGCACCACGAACGCCCTTATCACTGGCGAGAAGATTCGACCCGAAACCCAACACCCGCATCGAAAGATTATTTTCGTTGCATCTTTGAACCGCGCTTTGCAGATCGTCAACGGTTGTGGGCGTAATCAGGTACTCAGCATTTCCGCCCAGCCCGTACCGTGTGTAATCGGCCAGCGGACAATTCTGTTTTACTATGCTCTCCAAGCCCTCGAATATACTCATCTGCCACCTTCCAAATATCACCGGCGCCCATCGTAACGACTAAATCACCTTTTTTGACGTTTTCTTTAAGATACTCGCAAATCCGAGCAAAGTCATCAATAAAAACCGCCTCGCAACCCTGCTGGCGAATCCTGTCAACCAGAACCTGGGCATTTATCTGCTTGTGCGCCTCAGCCGTATCCCTGACAAAGTAAATCTGCGGCACAATTGTTACGTCGGCCAACTTAAAGCTTTCCGCAAAATCATCAAGTAAAAATCTCGTCCTGCTGTACTGGTGCGGCTGAAACACACACCAAATCCTGTTCGGCTTGAAACGCTGACGAATGGCGCTCAAAGATGCCCTGATCTCCGTAGGATGGTGCGCGTAATCATCCATAATAGTGATACCGCCGGCTCGGCCCTTCAGCATAAGCCGACGGTCAACGCCTGCAAATTGCCCGAGCGACTGCAATACTACCTCTGCCTCTACGCCCGCTAAAACCGCAGTTGCAACTACCGCAAGGGCATTTGATATGTTGTGCTCGCCCGGCAAAGATATGCCCACCCTTCCTAAAAGATCAACCTTATGAAAAATATCGAAGTGATACAGGCCATCAACCCGTTCGATATTGTCGGCATAGAAATCGCAGCCGGCGTCAAGGCCGAAAGTAATGTACTGCTGGTGGGGTTCGAGCCTGCTTAAAATAGTCGCAACGTTCGTGTCTGTACCGTTTGCTATTATCAAACCGCCGGGCCTTACGCAACCGGCAAATTCGCCGAACGCATCAACTATGTCGTCCTCATCCTTGTAATAATCCAGATGATCCTGCTCGATATTCAGCATCACCATTATCTGTGGGTGCAGATTCAAGAAGCTGCGGTCGTATTCACACGCCTCAGCAACAAAAAACTCGCCGTCTCCAACTCCGCTTGAGCCGCCCAATTGCGGTACATCGGCCCCCACTACAAAACTCGGCGCAAGATCCGCCCGCTCAAGAACAAACGCAAGCCACCCGCTGGTCGTGCTCTTGCCGTGCGTACCGCAGACAGCCACACCGGCGCAGGCATCCATGAGCTTTCCCAACATCTCGGCGTACTTGTATATTGCACAGCCGTTTTCTCTTGCCCAGGCCAATTCCGGATTTGTAGGCTTTATCGCCGCCGAGATTACCACCGCATCCACCGGCAACCGGATATTCTCAGCCGAGTGACCAATTGTGATATCCGCACCAAGCGCAAGCAGATTCTGGACCGTGGGCGAATTCTCCTGGTCCGAGCCGCTCACAGCAGCACCGTTTTTAATGAGCACCTTCGCCAAGCCGCTCATACCAATACCACCGGCACCAATGAAATGGTATCTTTTCTTCTCGACTGCACTGCCTGAATCAGTCATTAAAACTCGCTACCGGTAGAGTGAATTCTGTTCAACTTCGCCTATTCCCCCAAGCTTGATTATAATATGCAGAATGAAGCTTTGCAAGGTCATATTCAGCCTGCGGTTTCACCGCGATTTGATTTTGCCTATGTTATTTGTGATTTTAGGGCTATTTTATGTAGTATCCCGACACTCGCCAAACGCCGTCTTTATCTAACATCGGCGTAACAGTCTCAATCGCATCCTTTTTATTTAAAAAAGGTTCTCATCCAATAAAGTTGGTGGATAGTAAGGGTTATTTTGATTTAAGTCTTT
>CAZLWL010000024.1:0-31142 GCA_964563335.1 uncultured Pirellulales bacterium | reverse complement strand
ATGTCTTGTACGAGGGGAACCCTTTGGGGATCATTTCCCACGGAATTCCCGTAACCAGCGCACTAAAAAGTGGTTATACCAATCCTATAAATTAAATGCGCTCGACTGGCAGGCGGTTCGAAGCTACAGCTTCAACTACCCCTCCCTCACGGTCGGGGCTCTGTTTGTGAGGCGCATATATTTTCTCTAATCCGTATTACATATAGGGGAATTGTCCCTGTGAATTCAGCCTACTTGGCGCCTTTGAAACAGCGCAATGGCTATCAAGAGGATTCCAGCAGTGTATAAAGCTGCGTACACTCCACTTATGAAAAGGTAGTGTGGCTCAATGGAGCTGCCCTCGTAAATGGCATCGCTTATCCAAAAGACCTGCAGGTTCGGAGCGAGCATGTGTCCAATTTTGGCCCAGAAATGGGTCTGGGCGAATCTGCCGAACACATAATCGCTAATAAGCCCTAACAGGAATGCCCCGACACAGCAGGCAAGGGTCAAAACGACATTTAACCTAGTGGAAAACGCAATGGCGAGGGCTACGAGGACGATGACGGCAAATAGCAGAAGGACCGAGGCGTATATGTCAAAGGCATGAAGATTGTTATTTTGTGGATTGAACTTCCACTCCTTGTCGATAAGTGATAAAAATACCATACCGAAGGTGGCGAAAACGGCAATGAGTCCTATGGCGGTGGCGGGGAAGCTCCAATCGTAAATATAGTTTAGGAAAGCAGTTAGGAGCAGTGCCATAAGAACGATGACGACGGCGGTAACAATTACAGGCCAATCGTGTGTGTCAGTGGCGGATTCAAGGACGCCGTGGCGAACGGTCATGAGCAGAGCGGTAGTGCAAATGTAGTGGGCCAGGGCGACGGCGGCGGTTACACCAAGGAACTTGCCTAAGATAAAGGTTGGCCTGCCGATAGGCTTTGAAAGTACGGTAGTTATGGTCTTAGTCTCGATTTCTTCGGTTAAAGCGGCGGTTGCGGAAAAGATTGCTATGAACAATCCGGTCAAAACCAGCGTAGAGAGGCCTATCTCTCGCAGCATTTTGATGTCCTCGTCCATAGTGTACATTGCGATAGATGGACTCATGAAGAACAAGAACAGGGAAAAGGCTATGATAACGGCATAGACGGGCTGCCTGAGTGTTTCGGTCAATGTGTTTTTTGCAATGATAAGAAGTTTGTAAACCATGATATTTTCCGAAACTTATTAGTACAAAAGTAACCTATATATTGTTATATTACTGTGTTTTCAATTTGTAAAGCGCAAGGTTAGTGAAAGCTTATTATTTGGTACACAGCCGGGAACATATTGTTCATTATAATAGGACTTTTGCAAAACCTCAATTATAACAGGGAAGTCAAGGAATGAACATATCATCCAAGCGGGCCGAATACGTGGCTTTGACAGGACTGGTACTGAGCATCATATTCTTCGTGGCCGGGTGCGTGATAGGTGCGGGGAGCCGCGCGTTCGCGGTTTGGGCCCTGAGTTGGCAAATCCTGGCGGGGGCACTAATCTGGCTGGTGTTGGTGATTGTTTTTCATCAGCGAAGTCTGGCTGAGCAGGAAAAGCTGGACATGATGCAATTGGCCCGAACGAAGGAGGGAGACACTATCTTTCAGGGTGCGGCTGAGCAGGCGGAGTTGTTTGCCGTCGCGCAAAGGCGATTAGTGATTCTGGAGAGATGGTTCATTCCGATTTTTGCGATTCTGATTGCTTGTTATGAAATTGTGGTCGGTTTTTACCTTTTGGGCAAAGCTTCGGAAGGGGTTGCGCGCCAGTTGAACCATCCTCAGCTTGCAGCGGTGTTCATGGTGGCAATCGCGTTTATCAGCTTTTTGATTTCACGATACGCCGGTGGTATGAGCACTCAGGAACAATGGAAGCCGTTGAGGGCTGGTGGCAGTTATCTTCTTGGCACGGCGATACTGTCATTTGCGTTGGCAGTCGGCCTTGCACTTGCGCAGTTTAAGTTTAACATCGGCATGACAGTTTTAGGTTGGGCGATACCGGTTCTTTTAATTGTACTGGGGGTTGAGGGGGGACTTAATGTTGTTTTGGATATTTATCGGCCGAGGATACCGGGTCAGTACAGCAGAAGCGCGTTCGACAGCAGATTATTGGGGATGATAAGTGAACCGGGGGGCATCCTTCGGACGTTTGCGAGCGCAATCGATTATCAGTTTGGCTTTGAAGTTTCGCAGACGTGGTTCTACCGGCTGCTTGAAAAGGCAATCATTCCTCTTGTTCTGTTTTCCATTGGAACGTTGTATTTGCTGAGCTGTGTTGTGGTTGTTGGTCCGGGTCAGGAGGCCCTGATAGAGCATTTGGGTTCGTTTGAGGAGGTTGTTGGGCCGGGTATATGGGCGAAACTTCCCTGGCCTTTTGATAAGGCTTACAAGTATTCGACGAGGCAGATTCAACAGATTAACATAGGTTTCGTCGAGGAGGCCGAATCCGAACGAGCCGAGCGGAAACCGATTTTTTGGGGGGAAAAGCATTATAAGGAAGAATACAATCTTTTGGTGGCGGCTGAGGCGGAGGGCAGAAAGGGTCAGGAAGGTGCTGTTCCGGTAAGTCTTGTGCGAGTAGCGGTTCCGGTTCAATATCGGATAAAGGACTTAGAGTCGTATGTTTACAGTCATAGCGAGGCAAAAAGGGTGCTTGAGGCGATTTGTTATCGAGAGCTTATGCGTCTTGCGGCGAGTGCAAAGATTGAACCGTCAGAGGCAGCCCGAGGCGTAGGCGACGGTGAAGGCGATAAGCAGAGTTTGTTGAGCGCTGGCAGAAAGGCGGCGGCCCAATACCTTGCCGGGCGGATTCAGAATGAGGCAGATGAAGCCGAGTTGGGTGTGGAGATTGTATTTGTCGGATTGCAGGGAGTCCATCCACCGACTGAAATAGCGAAGGATTATGAGGAAGTTATCGGCTCTGTGCAGAAGAAGCAAGCCTCGATACTGAATTCCTTAGCTGAGCGGAACAAGATATTGACGACTCTAAGCGGCTCTATCGACCAGGCCAATCAACTCTACGAGCTTGCGCACGAGTTCCAGCGAGCGAAGGAAAGTGGAGATCCGGCCACAATAGCTCGTCTAAGTGAACAAATCAATACTGATTTTGCCCGTGCTCAGGGCGATATTTTCAAGGCGCTCAGCGAAGCGGGCAGCTACGCGTTTGAGCGGGCGACGCTTGCGAAGGCAACGGGCGAGCGTTTCCGAGATCAGGTTCTGGCCTATCGGGCATCGCCGCAGATATACTTACGCGAGCAGCGTCTTGCGATGTTAGAGGAGGCTCTCGAAAAGGTCCGCAAGTATGTGGTAGTAGCGGAAGGTGAAGACATGCAGGTTTATATAATTGATTTGCAGGAACAGCTTACGCCGAGTCTTTATGACCTTCCATTGAATATATTGGAAAAAAACAAGTAAAGCCAACAAAGCAAGGTGAAATTAGAATGAAAAATGTATCGGTTTTGATTCTTGTGGTATTGATTGCGGTGGTTTTGGTTCTGTGTTTTATCTCTTTTCAGGTCCGTGAGACCGAGGTAGCGCTTGTGACGACATTCGGCAAGCCGACCAGGTCGATAAGCGAGCCGGGCTGGTACTGGAAATGGCCTTTACCCATACAAATGGTCTATAAGTTTGACCGGCGTGCGCACCTTTATGAAGGTATTATGGAAGAGACGAGCACCCGCGGTGGAGAGCCTATTGTGGTAACCAGCTATGTTGTGTGGAGCGTCGGCGACCCACAGGAGTTTCTTGAGGCGTTGCAGGATAAAGCAGGAGCCGAGGACCAGCTTAAGAGTTTGCTGCGCGACACGCAGAACTCGGTCATAGGCCAGCATTACTTCAGCGAATTCGTAAATTCGGCCCGTGACCAGATAAAATTCGAGGAAATTGAAAATGAGATGTACACGGCTTTGAAGCATCGATTGGCGGATAAGAGATACGGGATTGAAGTCAAGGGTGTTGGGATTAAGCAGTTAGGCATCAGCGAAGAGGTAACGCAGGACGTTTTCGACCGGATGCGTGCGGACCGTAATCGTAAGACTGAGGCGATTTTGGCCGAGGGCAATGCCGAGGCCACGAAGATAAGGACAGACGCAGAATCGAAACGAACGGAATTGTTGGCTGTTGTGGAGGCGCAGGCCAAGGCGATTCGTGGAGAAGGTGATGCAGAGGCGGCCAAGTACTATAAGCTGCTTGAAGCGGACCCTGAGTTTGCAATGTTTCTGCGAAACCTGGAGGCGTTGGGAAAGATATTGAAAGAGAAGTCAACGATTGTGTTGGGTGCGGAGTCCGAGCCGATTAAGTTGCTTAAGGGAATCCCTGACATCAAGCCCAAGGATTAGTGAAAAATCAGAAGTCAGAGGACCCCGACGAGTCGGGACTTCGCTTCGCTCAGCAGAAGAGAGATAACAGTGCCAGATAACGAGACAGAACAACCAGGTGGCGCTATTGCGGATGCGCCGCGGGCAGAAGGAGAGCTTGACGCGGGGGGCAAGTCGCTGACGGATGCTTTGCGAATCAGCTTTGTGATTCTGAAGCTGATAATGGTGGTGCTGGTGATACTGTTTTTCGCATCCGGTGTATTCCGGGTGCAGCCGAACGAGCAGGCGTTGGTCCTTCGGTTTGGCAAGATACGCGGTATCGGGCAGGCGAGGCTGCTTGGGCCTGGTTTGCACTGGGCGTTTCCCGAGCCCATCGACGAGATTGTGAGGATAGTTACCAAGAAAAAACAGACGGTGCCGATTGACTCATTCTGGTATTTTGAGCGTGAAGAAGACATACTGAAAGGCAAAAAGCCGCGGCCGGGTGGGACATTGAGTCCTTTGAGGGACGGTTATTGCCTGACTCGCAACGACAGTATCGCGGGCACGGGTGAAAATGACTACAACATTGTTCATGCAAAATGGGAATTGACATACACGATTGCCAGGCCCGAGCTTTTCTTTAAGAACATTTATTACAAAGCCCCTGCGCCCGGTCAGGACTTTTTGGATGTAGTATCTGAGACTCTCGAACCGCTTCTTAAGTCGATGGCTGAGGATGCAATAGTAACGACAATGGTCAATTACAGCATTGACGAGGCTATCGTAAGTGAGTCGCGGATACCGAACGATGTTTCGAGACTGCTGCAGGTCAAGCTTGACCGGATAGAGGGCGGCATAAAGGTTACTTCGATGCAGATTTCGGAGAGGATTACCTGGCCGTTGCAGGTGGACGCCGCGTTCCAGGCTTCCAACAAGGCGAGCCAGAAAAGTCAAAGGCTCGTGACTGAAGCCAGGGCTTATGCTGAAAAGCTCCTCAACGAGGCGGGCGGCCGGGATGCCGAAGATATTCTTGTTGCCCTGAAGGACCCGACAATTTCGAGTGAGACCAGAGATACTCTGCTGTTGAGGTTGACGGGAACGTGTCAGGAAAAGATTTCATTGGCACGGGCTTGCAAAACCAAAACCGTAGAGGGTGCCAAGGCAAACGCCGAGTACCTTCATAAGCTGCTGCCGGAGTACAAAAAGCGGCCGGAACTGGTCCTGCAGAAGCTTTATCAGGATGTTATCGAGGAAGTGTTGAATAATGCCGACGAGAAGATCTTTCTTCAACCTTCCGCCAGTGTCAGACCCAAGGAGTTGCGTATTTTGATAAACAGGGACCCGACGATAGGCAGGACTGCTGAGGGAACCGAAGAATCAAGAGGTACAAGATAAGGCAAGATGGCTCATAAACATTTACACCTTAAAGAACATGAACTAACCGGTGAACACACCAAGGTTAAGCAGATTCGTGTGAGCATGGCGCTGTTGGGTACGCTGTGCGGAGGGGTCTTACTTTTGAACAGTGTCATAGCGCCCGTTTTTTACGGCAGCGGTAGTGAGGTCGCGCAGTTAAGTGCAATGATAGGCGCGCTTTTATTAGCGTTTCCGGTTGTATTTGGCGCTCTGCAGTTCGTGGTTCGGGGCAAAATGCACATGGACGAATTGGTGGCGTTGGCGATAGTGGCGGCCTTTGCCAATGGTGAGTATGGTACCGCGGGGACGGTCGCCTTTATCATGTTATTGGGTGAGTTGATGGAAACTCGTACCGCCCTTGGCGCTCGTGCGTCCATTGAGTCGTTGATAAAGCTAACGCCGACGAGCGCCAGTGTTGTCAGTGCCGACGGGAGCGAGCGCGAGGTAGAGATCAGCGATTTAGTGCCTGGTGATGTAATCAGGGTTCGCCCGGGTGACAATATCTCGGCTGACGGCGAGGTAAAAGGTGGTATGAGTTCGGTGAACGAAGCGACGATAACGGGCGAATCACTGCCGGTTGACAAGGTGCCCGGGATGCAGGTTTTTGCGGGTACGGCGAACCTGACGGGTGCTTTGGATATTAAAGTTACCAAGGCGGGGCAGGACACAACTCTTGGGAAGGTACAGTCTCTGATTATTGCAGCGGAAAAGACGCAGATACCAATCATGCGTATCATAGACAGCCACATAAAGTGGTATGTTCCGACAATTTTGATGATTGCGGCGATCATCTGGTTTTTCACGGGTGAGATAAACCGTTCGATTTCGGCGCTTGTTGTGTCGTGTCCGTGTGCGTTGATATTGGCGACGCCGACGGCGATGGTGGCGGCGCTTTCGGCGGCGGCAAGATTAGGGATATTGATAAAGAACGTTTCGCTTCTTGAAATAGCGGGCAGAATAACGGCGGTGGTGTTTGATAAGACAGGGACACTGACGACCGGGCAATTGTATGTTACCAAGCTCGAACCTGCGGAGGGGGTGGAGCCGGCCGAGATGCTGCTATTAGCGGCATCTGCGGAACATTTGAGCAAGCACCCGGCGGCAAAGGCGCTGGTGAACCTGGCAAAGGAGGCGAACGTATCGCTTGCGGATTCGGTGGATTTCGAGGAGACTCCGGGTAAGGGTGTTACGGCGGTGGTTGAGTCTGCGCAAGTTATGGTGGGGCGGGACACATTTTTGAAGGAGAGCGGCGTCGATATAAGCAATATTGCGGACCCATCTTTGCATGAAGAGCAGGGCTTTAGCACGCTTTACATTGCCAAAGATTCGGCGTGTATCGGATGGATTGGTTTGCAGGACAAGACAAGACCACAGGCCCGGCAGGCAGTGAGCGATTTGTTCGAGGCGGGGATAAAGAGAGTAACGATGCTGACGGGCGACAGGAGTGAGGTGGCCAACCGGGTGTGTGCTGAATTAGGCTGTACGGACTTTAAGGCGCACTGTCTGCCACAGGATAAACTCGCCGTTGTCGGAAAGATCAGGGAAGAAGGTCATACCGTTGCGGTAGTGGGCGACGGTATAAATGATGCCCCGGCCCTTGCGGCAGGTGACCTGGGTATTGCGATGGGCGCGGCGGGCAGCGATGTGGCTATAAACTCGGCATCGATTGCGCTTATGAGTGATGATTTGGGGCGGTTGCCATTCCTGGTTCGGCTGTCACGAAAGACGAGGAACGTAATCAATCAGAATCTTCTGTTTGGAATAATCTTTATTGTTCTCGGCGTGGCGGCTTCAGCGGCGGGGTGGCTGCCGATTATCGTTGCGGCGGTATTGCACCTTGCCGGGTCCGTGATTGTCATATTCAACAGCGCAAGGCTGGTGCGGTTAGGAGAAGAACTCGAACCGCATGGACAGACTGCCGGCTGACGTTCAGCGCGAGATTGCAAAGGAGGTATTGGGCAAGTGAATTAAGGTTTGTTGCTCTTTAGAAAAGATATCAGAATCGTCATTCTGAGCCGCAGGCGAAGAATCTCATTCGTTCGACTTTTGTCATTCCAGACTCGATTTGGAATCCATTCTCTCACCGAAGGTCGTGGATTCCAGATGGAGTTTATGCCGTACTCCGATACGGTGCTGGAATGACATATGTGCGTTTCGTTCAGAATGACGGTGTGTCGTTCAGAATGACGGTGTGTCGTTCAGAATGACAATTTTTACATGCTTTCTACAAAGCATGAATTGAGGTTTATGTTGTGAGGCTTTTAGTGGTAACGAAAAACACACATTATGCAATTGAGACTTTTTCGCTGACGAAGGTTTTCCCGGATTGGTGGGGCCGGGCGAAGGTCATCGCTATAGATAAGTTGGACCTTAAGATAAGACATAATGAAATTTACGGGCTGTTAGGGCCGAACGGGTCGGGCAAAACGACGACTCTGAAAGTGCTGCTGTCACTGCTTCGGCCGACAAAGGGCAAAGTGGTAGTGCTTGGGGGTGATACGAGTGACCCAAAAATAAGCGCGCAAATCGGGTATTTGCCGGAAGAGTCGTACCTTTACAAATACTTGAGCGCGCGGGAGACACTTGACTTTTACGGGAGGATATTCGGCCTGGGGGCGAAGGTGCGGAAGGGGCGGATTGATACTCTGCTGGAGATGGTGGGGCTGACGGGGATGGCGAATCGTCCTGTTGGGACATTTTCGAAAGGTATGGCGCGGCGAATCGGGTTGGCTCAGGCGTTGATTAACGACCCTGAACTGTTGATTCTTGACGAGCCGACGTCGGGTATGGACCCTATCAGCACTCGGCAGATGAAGGACTTGTTTATTCAATTGGCCAGGCGAGGCAAAACGATTCTTCTTTGCAGCCATTTGTTGGCCGACGTGGAAGATGTGTGCGACCGGATAGGTATTCTGTACGGGGGCAGGATGCAGATCGAGGGCCAGGTCAAATCTTTATTGCAGCACAGCGATGAAAAGCAAATCCATACGGGGCCGATAAGTGATGAGGCGCTGCGGCAAATAGAGCAGGTAGTCCGGGCCGAGCAGGCGAAATGCGAAGTTACTTCGCCGATGGATAAGCTGGAAGAATTCTTTATCAGGACGGTTGCCACGGCCCAAGAGCAGAAGCTGCCTACGAGCGGGGCTGTAAGCACGGGCGAGATTGGTGGTTTTCTTGCTGAAGGTGTGCGGCGTTCGAATATTTTGGATGAGCTTGTTTCGGCGTCGGTGGCCCAGGCGTCGGGATCACAAGCGGGTTCGGCGGAGACTGCAGAGACGGAACCTGCGGCCGCTGAAGCCGGCCAAGACACCGATTTGCTGGAAAAGCTTACGAAGAGTTCAACTGAGCCTGACGGAGGGGATATCACGAGTGTGACAGAACCGGTTGAGACGACCGTTGAGGCCGATGAGGACGTCAAACAGGATGTTTTGGACGAGTTGACAGGCCGGTCTGAAAGCGAGGACACCTCCGGCGACAAATCCAGCGGCGGCCAGCCGGGAGAGGGTAAAGATGCATAGCGTTTGGGCTGTTGCCAGAAACACCATAGCTCAGGCGGTTCGCATGAAAGTCGCTGTTATCATCATTATCCTGCTGGTGATACTGTTGCCGTTGATGAGTGTGATAATGGTCGGTGACGGGACGTTAGAGGGCAAACTGCAGACTTTCATAAGTTACGGGCTGTCGCTGACGAGTTGGCTTTTATGTTTTTTGACGATAGCGGTGTCAACGTATACGCTGACCAACGATGTCAAGAGAGGCCACATCCACCTTGTTGTGACCAAGCCGATTCGACGATTCGAAATACTGTGCGGTAAACTGTTGGGCGTTGTCATAGTGGACGTTTTGCTGCTTTCGGTGTTTGCGGGTGTAATATATTGCCTTACCTTGGCTATACCCCGGCTTTCGGAAGCGAAGGCGGATGAGGTTGCGAAGGTCAGGAGGGAATTTTTCACGGCCCGGGTGAGTCTGAGCGCGGACGTTGACGAAGAAAAGATTGATATGCTTGCCAGGCAGGCTTATGAAAAACTGGAACGCAGCAGGCAGTTGCCTGAAACGATGACGAAAGCAGAGATACTTTCGGAATTACGAGGACGCGAGAGGGCGCAGGCCCGCGCGGTTGAGCCGGGCGCCCAGAGGGTATGGGAGTTTGAAAACGTCAAGCCGACCGATCCGAATGAGACTTTGTTTGTTCGCTACAAATACGAGGTATCGGTGGACCCGCCGGACTACCGGATTTACGGGACATGGCTGGTAGGTGATTACCGGCAGATACGATACGGATTGGGCGACTGGGACAGCCCTGTAGCGCGCATAGAGCGCACCGAGCTAATCCGCCAGTTTCACGAGTTTGAAGTTTCTGCGGAGGTTGTGGCCCCGGACGGCTATTTAGCGCTTGTATTTGCCAACAATCCTTATTTGAACATGACTACGATCATTCCCCAGGAGGTGCAGGTGCTTTTGAAGACGGGCTCATTTACCGGCAACTACATCCGTGCGGTGCTGCTGATTCTGGCCCGTCTGATATTTCTCGCTGCGCTGGGCATTTCCGTTTCCACGTGGCTGTCCTTTCCGGTTGCTATTTTGATATGTACGGTGGTGTTCTTCGTGGGAACCATTAACGGTTTTGTTGTGGAATCATTCAGTGTATTGGGCCAGGGTGCAAGCATTATTTATTCGGTTACCCTCAGACCGATATTGTGGTTGCTGCCGCGTTTCGACGGCGAGTTCAACCCGACGCAGTTTATGATATCGGCGAAGGTGCTGAACTGGCAGTTCCTGGGGAGGGTTTATGCGGTGACAGTTCTGGTCAAGTCTGTTTTGTTGTTGCTTTTCGGGATGTGGGTATTCAGCAATCGGGAGATTGCCAAGATTGTGGTTTAGAAGGAAGATAGTCTGTGCGTTTGCGGGATACCATAATCTGTCTTGCGTGTGTTCTCGGGGCGGTTGTATTGTTGACAGCGGCTTCTTCGAGGCTGGAGTCCATCAGTTCGGCTCGTCAACAGATGGGTCTTGTGAGCAACGAGCCGCTTGAAAACGCTCCACCTTCATTGGCCTTTGCTACGGTGGCGATGGGTGCTTTTCGCGGATTAGTGGTTGATATTCTGTGGATGCGTGCGGACAAACTCAAGGAGCAGGGTCAGTTTTTTGATGCGAAGCAATTGGCCGAGTGGATAACGATTTTGCAGCCTCGCTTTGCCGCGGTGTGGGATGTCCTGGCTTGGAACATGGCATATAATATTTCAGTGGCTATACCGGCCAGTCAGTGGCAGGAGCGATGGCGATGGGTAAGAAACGGCTATGAATTGCTGCGTGACAAGGGCATCGAAAAAAATCCGCGGAGAATTATTCTTTACAGGGCCCTTGCATACATATTCCAGCACAAGATAGGCGGGGTGACCGATGACTGCCACAAGCATTACAAGCGTGAACTGGCTTTGGCGATGCGGGCGTTGTTGGGGGATGTTCCGACGAACGAGTATTTTCAGAGTTTGACAGGTGCTGGGAAAGCACTTTCAGATATTGTCGCTGATGGTGGTATAGCCGAGTTCATCGCGGCGCTGAAGGCGGCGGATAAGGCCTTTGAAGACGATGATGAGCTTGTGGGCAATTATCTTTCTTTGAGACAGATGCCGGACAGGTTCTCCGAGTCGGCTTTCGAGGTTATCGACCGCTTCAGAGCAACTGAAACGCTCCAAAGGTTCGACACATTCGCCAAGGCTTATCAATTGCGCAACACGTGGAAATTCAAACCTGAGCTAATGGACAGGCTCAATAAAAAATATGGGCCGTATCCTTCGGGCGACCCTAACGACCGACTGCCGTTGAACTGGGAGCAGGCCAACACCCATGCGATATACTGGGCCGAGTTGGGTTTTATGATTGCAGGTGAGAAAAAAGAGTATTCAATCGATGAGAAAAACACCGACCGGATAATTTCCCATGCCCTGCAGGACCTTTATCGCAGGGGCAATTTGGTCGTCTATCCTGTTCCGGGCCGGTTGCCTTCGGTTTATTCCCGGCCTGATTTGCGAATGTTCGAGGTGTGCGACCAGGACTGGCAAAAAAGGATAAAGAAATATGAGGCTTTTGAGCATGGTAATCCCAAGGGGCTAAGAGACGGGCATAGAAACTTTCTTAAAAACGCGGTGATTGATTTCTATCAGACGGGCAACAGAGGCAAGGCCGGCCGGGTCTATTTGCGACTGAGGAAGGTGTACCCGCGCGATGAGTTCAAGGATGATATCCACACGTGGGTCAAGAAACGCATCGTCGATGAGATCGAGGAGATCAAGATAAAAGATGCCACCGAACTTACGATAATGACGCTTCGCGATGCTTACTTCAGTTTCGCAATTCGCGAGGACGATGAGGCGTTTGGAAAGGAAAGATGGGCCAGAGAAATCTATGAGATTTACCAGGCCAAATACAGCGACGAGGAATGGCGGAGGCTGGACCTGCCGAGTTTTGAGATGATAAGGTTCATGGCCTTTCTTGATTTTATGAGGGACCGTTTTTTCCCCGAGCATCTTCGTAACGGTTTGCTGGCGCGGATAAAGGTTGAGCGGCCGCAACTTTTCGACAGACTCCAGAGGCAAAAAGACCTTTTCATCCAAAAATCCCAACAGGGCAAGCAGTAATTTCCTGCACGTCCTCTGGGTGAGGGGAGTGTATGACGAAATTGGACGGGAGAAGGGGGATACGCTTTGCCAAGACCGGGTTGTAACTGTAACCGGTTTGGCGTGCGATTGGCACAAAGAATTTTGCCCACACCGCAAAGGCTCACAGCAAAGAAAGCGTTGACAATGAATCGGTGGTCTCTTTTAATAGGCCGTTTTGATTGTAGATTTGATATTTTATATTGTATATTGGCTTGAGATTCTTCAGCTACGCCTCAGAATGACCTTTTTAATAGATTCCTCGGCTGCGCTCGGAATGACAGTTCGTATAGATTGAATTGATGGAGGAAAGTGTTTTGTCGTCGGCGATACCGATGGAGCAACTGACGGATTCGCAGAGAAAGGCGGTCTTTCACGTGGATGGGCCGCTTCTTGTGTTGGCCGGGCCCGGCAGCGGCAAGACGCGCGTAATCACGACGCGGATTGCAGCACTTATAAACTCCGGTGTGCGGCCGCACAATATATGCGCTATAACATTTACCAATAAGGCGGCTGAGGAGATGGCCCAGAGAGTGGCGGCGTTCGGCGCGGCGAGGGGGGTGCATATCAGTACGTTTCATTCGCTTTGTGTCCGAATACTTCGTAACTATGCCGAACAGGCCGGCGTAAATCCCAATTTCAGTATTTACGATGAAACCGAACAGCTTGCGTGCATGAAAGAGGCGATAAAGGCGTGTGAAATTGATACGACTAACTTTGCACCGGCGAGGATGTTAGAAGGTGTTTCTCGCCTTAAGAATGATTTAGAGACCCCCGAATCGATTGGGGAATACGCTGATGACTATTTCACAAAAAACTTAGCTCGCATATATGCCGGGTATCAGAGGGTTTTAACTAATAATAACGCCCTCGACTTCGATGATTTGTTGGTGAAGACGGCTTTTCTATTGCGGGACGAGGGCGATATTCGTATTGAACTGAGCAGCCGCTTCAAGTATCTGCTCGTTGATGAGTATCAGGATACCAACCACGCCCAGTACCAGATTGCCAGGGGTCTCGCACTTGAGCACGGCAATATCTGTGTGACGGGCGACCCGGACCAATCGATCTACGGCTGGCGTGGGGCGGATATCGCAAATATCTTGGCGTTCGAGAAGGATTGGCCCAATGCCGTTGTTGTCAAGTTGGAGGAGAACTTCCGCAGTACGCCGAACATACTTGAGCTTGCCGATATACTCATCTCGGTGAACACGAGGCGCAAACAGAAGGTTTTGGTCCCCACCAGAGGGCGGGGGGCCGAGGTGATTATAGAAGCTTTCGGCGATGAAGCCACTGAGGCTGAGGCGGTTGCCGAGCAGGTTAAGCAGCTTGCAGATGACGGAGCCGACCTGAATGAGATTGCGGTGTTTTACCGGGTCAACTCAATGAGCAGGGTAATCGAAGAGGCGTTTGTTAGAAGACAGATTCCGTATCAGATTGTTCGGGGGCTGGAGTTTTACGCACGCAAGGAGATTCGTGATATGCTTAGCTACCTGAAGTTGGCCGTCAATCCGAATGATGACGTTGCGTTTTTGCGGGCTGTGAATACGCATCCGAGGGGGATAGGCAAGACGACGCTTGACAGGGTTGGTGCTTACGCTTTGGCCAGCGAGGTGGGTCTGTATGGGGCGGCTCAGCAGGCGGGGCGAATCGACTCTATTGGGAAGGGAGCCCAGGCAAAACTTGTTGGCTTTGCCGATATGATGGAGGGCTTCAGGAAGGATATGGATGGGCCGGTGGCGCCGCTGATGGAGCAGGTTTTTGAGGCGAGCGGCCTTTTGGGTCATCTTGAATCCGGTGGCGAGAAGGGCGAGGCGGCTATCGAGAACGTCGGCGAACTTGTAAACGCTGCCGCTGCTTACGATGAGTCAGCCAAGTCGCCGTCACTACTTGATTATCTGCAGATGATAGCTCTGTACAGTGATACGGATGCGTACGATTCGGCAGGGGGGAAGGTTTCGCTGATGACTCTGCACGCGGCGAAGGGGCTGGAATTCGAGAATGTATTTATCGTTGGGCTGGAAGATGGCCTGCTGCCGCACGAAAGAAGCCGCGATAGCGATGATGAGCTTGAGGAAGAAAGGCGGCTGTTTTTCGTCGGTATGACCCGTGCAAAGGACAATTTGCACATAAGCTATGCCCGTGAGCGGGTTTTTCGCGGGCAGTATCTAAGGACCGTTCCGTCAGAGTTCCTTTACGAAGTCGGGTACAGCCCTTATGCCCAGGACAACACTTTAGAAGATGACGACTTCGACGAAGATTTCTCCCAAATCGCCTCGGAGGCGGATTTGGGCGCTTATAAATTCGCAGTTGGTGAGCGGGTCGAGCATTCGAAGTTTGGCATCGGGAAGGTGAGCGAATTTTACAATATGGGCGAGAGCAGCATTGTCGTGGTGAGATTCAACTCTGGAAAAACAAAGTCACTGATGGTAAGATACGCCAAGCTCTTAAGAGTCAGCAGAGGGCAGTAAGGAAAGATGAAATGGCAGAGTCAAGGATACGCCTGTACTATAAAAACGTTACAGCCGAGGTCATCGGTGAGAAACACGGTATTAGCGCAGAGCAGCTAAAGGCTCTTGCCGCGCGAACAGAGTCGCTGATTGTCGAGTTGAATCGTCAGAGGGCCAGCGGTCAAACCCCATATCGAGATTTGCCGTATAGCAATCGGTATCCGCAAGCAGTTAAGAAACTTGTCAAGGAGTTAGAGGGGAAGTGCGAAAACTTTGTGGTTCTGGGGATAGGGGGTTCCGCCCTTGGCAATATCGCCATGCAAACGGCACTGAATCCATATATGTATAATCTTGATGATGCTTACAGGGCGGGCAGGCCGCGGCTGTTTGTCTTCGACAACATTGACCCCGTCCAATTCGCCGGTTTCCTCGACTGGGTTGAGCCCCATCTTGACAAAACAATCTTCAACGTTATCAGTAAGTCAGGCCGAACTATAGAAACGGCGGCTCAATTTATGATTATTCGCCGGCTTCTTCTTGACAGGCTCGGCACCGGGGGCTTGCGAAATCAAGTAATCGCAACCACTGACGCAAAAGAGGGAATTCTTCGCAGTATTAGCGATGAAGCAGGTTTTAGAACGCTTGTTGTGCCCGAAGATGTCGGCGGACGATTTAGTGTCTTAAGTGACGTCGGGTTATTCGGCGCCGCGATGTGCGGCATTAATATCGATTCGCTTTTGGCAGGCGCTCGTGATATGGATGAAAGAGTAAGCTGTGCGGACTTTTATAAAAATCCCGCAGCTATTATTGCCGCTATAAATTGGCACTACTACAATTACGACAAAAAAATCTCCGTAATGATGCCATACAGCTACCACCTCAAGGATTTAGCGGATTGGTATCGCCAGCTCTGGGCGGAAAGTCTCGGCAAACGTAAAGATGTCTCGAAGGCTGATGTTTATGTTGGGCCGACACCGGTTAAAGCTTTAGGAACGACCGACCAGCACAGTCAGGTGCAGCTTTATCGTGAAGGACCCAACGATAAACTGTTTACTTTCCTGCAGGTCGAAAATTTCGATAGAGACCTTAAAATAGGTCCCGCCCCGGCTCCTGAGCTTGAGTATTTAGCCGATAAAGACTTAAGCAAGCTATTGAACAGCGAAAAGAAGGCAACTGAGTATGCACTTTTGGAGAGCAAGCGTCCCTGTGTTACAGTTACCTTTCCCGAGGTAAACGCTTATATGGTTGGCCAGTTCATTTATTTGTTCGAGGTAACAACTTCCTTTGTCGGTGAATTATTTGGCATCAACCCTTACGACCAACCTGCCGTTGAGCTGGGCAAGGAAGCCACATTTGCCCTTATGGGTAAACCCGGCGAAGAATATAAAGAATTAGCACGGCAAATCCGTTCTCTAACCGAAGTTGACAAAAAGTTTCTGGTTTAATATACTTCGCTATGCCTGATTGGTTACCAGATTAAAAGGATTTGATAATGGATTATGTGGTGATTATGGCAGGGGGCACGGGCAAACGTTTATGGCCGTTGAGTCGCCAGTCGCGTCCGAAGCAGGTTCTGAAGCTATTGGACGGCCAAACACTTCTGCGTCGATGCTTCGACCGCTTAACACCGATGTTTGATCAGAGAAACGTAATTGTGCTTACAAATGCGGGCTACGCGGACCTGGTTCGTGAAAACCTTCCCGAGCTGCCGTATGGCAACGTCATCGCCGAGCCCGGCGTCCGTGACACGGCGGGGGCAATCGGCTTGGCGGCGACCATACTGACCAAATATGACGCTGATGCGACGATGGCTGTGGTTACCGCGGACCAGCTCATCGAGCCGGCGGAGGTGTTTCAAAGGGCCATGAAGGACGCCCTTGCTTTCATACACAATAATCAGGATGCACTGATTACTTTTGGGATTCAGCCTGCGTTTGCGAGCACGCAGTTGGGGTACATAGAGCTCGGGTCGATAAAAACCTGCCCGGACTGTGAACATGAAGTCTTTACTGTAGATTCGTTCAGAGAGAAGCCGGACGGTGCCACCGCCAAGGAATATGTTGCGAGCGGGCGGTACTGCTGGAATTCCGGGATGTTTGTATGGAAGGCGAAGACCGTCCTGCACAATCTGAGCGAGTTTCTTCCTGCGTCGGTTGAGCCTCTTCAAAGGATACAGGCCGACTGGGACGGGCCGAACCAGGCTGAGACACTCAGGGAGTGGTTCCTGCAAATGCCGAAGATAAGCATCGATTTTGCAGTCATGGAAAAGGCAAAGAACGTCTGCGCCATTAAGCTCGATTGCCGCTGGCTGGATATGGGGTCTTTTGCAGCTCTGGCCGACATTATAAGTTCCGACGAGAACAATAACATCGTGGTGGCGGGCCACAGCGAGCTGCTCGACAGTAAGAACAACATCGTGGTTACCGAGGATGAGGGACATCTAATAGCGGTCATCGGCCTGGAGAATATGGTAGTGGCGCACAGCCCGGATGCGACCCTTGTTTGCCATGTCGATGAAACACAGCGGTTGAAAGAGCTGCTCGAACTTATAAAGAGCCGCAGCGGCAACAAGTTTCTCTAAACGCTTCAACACACAGGAAGCATTGTATGCGTTACCTGGGTATCGACTACGGCCAAAAACGTACGGGCCTTGCTATCTGCGATGCCGGTGAGGTGATTGCTTCGCCTCTGAAAGTGTTGACGGTGGGTCAAGGTTACTTAGTTGCCGGTATTGCCGAAATTGTCAAACGCGAAAACGTCGATGCAGTTGTATTGGGGTTGCCGTTGAACATGGATGGCACGGCTGGGTATCAGGTGAAACGCGTACGTGCCTTTGCTGCGCAGATAAAAGACCACATCGATATCCCAATCCATTTTCAGGATGAGCGTCTCAGTAGCTTCGAGGCGGAGGGCAAACTTGCGGGCGTCGAACTTACCAGAAAAAAAAAGAAAAAACGCCTTGATGCGGTTGCCGCCGCGTCTATTCTCCAGTCTTTTCTCGACGAAAAACATGGAAGATGAACGGTGGCTGAAACGGCTGCTGCCGGCGTAACCTCTTGAACAATAAGAACTTAAAGAGCATCGGGGTTTTTTGCGAAGAAAGTTGGGGAATATTTTTATTTTTTAGCGGAATTCTCTGGTAAAAAGCGGTGGTTGCGGTAATAATAAGGTGAGGTTCTCTTATTAAGGGGGCATGGTTATGAATGTGTTGCGGACCAGAATATACTCGCAGGTGGCGTCGGCTCAAATACCTCGATTACCTGTTGTCTGCACCGCCGAGCGGCCGGCGGTTGAATTCTCAAAATCATGTTACCTCAGTGGCTGGGTTTATTACGCCCGCAGCCACGGTATTGGGAGGTCAAATTATGGAGACTATTAACAATACACAGTTGAACATCACTCATGTCGCAACGCTCGAAGACCTTGCCGTTACCGCCCTTGATATGTTCATCAACAGTGCAAGCAAGGCAATACAGGCAAGAGGGAGCTTTCACGTTGCGATATCAGGCGGCCAGACACCAACAAGGTTTTTCGAACTTCTCGGCGACACAGCCGAAGCCGGAACAATACGGTGGAACCGCGTGCAGTTGTTCTGGGTTGATGAGCGCTGTGTTCGGCCTGACGACGAGGCAAGCAATTACAGACTTGCCGCGCAGACTTTCTTAGGCAAAGTGCCTATCGGCGAGAGCAATGTGCACAGAGTGCCCGGCGAATGTTGTGACTACGCAAAAGCCGTTCGCGAATACGCCGATACTATCCGCCGGGTTTTTAATTTGGCACCCGGCCAGGTGCCCGAGTTTGACCTTATGGTGCTCGGGATGGGTCCCGACGGTCACGTTGGGTCGCTGTTCCCGAATTCATACGCCCGCTTTGACACCGAGGCATTGGTGAGCGCGGTCTACTTCACCGATAGCGATTACAGCAGAATTACACTGACGCATCCGGTTCTTCATGCTGCTTTGGAATTGGTTATTCTTGTATCCGGTCCGGAAAAGGCCGACATCTTAAGAGATGTAATGCAAAGTGAGCTTGACGAGGTGAGGTATCCGGTTCACAGTCTCTGGCCCGTGCTGGACAAAGTGACGTGGGTCGTGGATAGCGAAGCGGGGAAATACATCTGATGAGCCGGTCCCATTAACAGCCTGCCGAGCGGTAGGGCCAGAGAATTTTGACTTTCATCGTTCTTTGCAGAAAAGGTCTGAAAATCGTCATTCTGAGGAATCTTGGGCGTATGAAGGATTGAGATTCCTCGCTGCGCTCAGAATGACATTTTGTATCTATTTCGAGAGACGAAGCGTGATCTTTGCTGCTATGACGGTCAGCCATTGACAGGTTCGGAATCCGGCGGCTGTACTGGGTCAATGACTGGCCAACTATCTGGACTCCAATTACGGGGACGGTCTATGCGGGTAATACCGTTAATGTAAGCCCAAGCGGTGTGTTGGCCGAGTTCGGCGATTGTCATCTGGAAGACGGAGAATTAGTCAGCGTTGACATGACGGTTCCACCAACTGAGGGGTTGTTAAATTACGGCGGGAGGTTTTCCAGCTACGCAAGAATCGTCAGAGTTGACAAGCCGCACTCGTTAGCAACGACCCAATCTCATTCGGTAACGCGGGCAGTGGCGCTGGAGTTTTGCGAGTCTCCGAAGCTGCGCCTCTAATCGGGAGTTGCTGGTATCTGGTGAAGCGTATCTCGTTGGTTGAGATTCTTCGTCCCGATACATCGGGACTCAGAATGACGGACTGGATCCCGGACAAGAGCGGGGTGACAAACAGGAGGCGTGAGGTCGTCGGTTGACATATTCGGCTGAGAGGGCTACATTATCCGGTGTTATGAATCGGTTGATTTTGTATATTCTTTTGGCAGGGGTGGTCGGCCGGGTAGGCGGCTGTGGGCAGAAGCGCGCGCGGCCGGTGGGGCCGGCTATAGAGGGGATAAAGATTGGCGACCTCGAGCCAGATTCGGCGATGAAACTGCCGAGGCAGATTAATTTCCAGGTTTATACTTTTGAGGTGCCTGCGGAGAACATGCCTTTACCGAAAGAGCTATTTTTAGGGTTGATAAGAAGCCCGCTGCATTTTACGGATGATAAAGCCTTTGAGGCTAATGGTTTCTTCGCGGGGTTCGGGCGAAGTGAGATGTGGGGCGAAATTTCAGCCAGGTTGGCCCGGGCGGGGGCAAGAAATGCAGGGACCAGTCGTTTGATAGTCTTCGATAATAAGGGTGACGACATCATTTTCAATACTTTGGGTGCCGAGCAAAACGTTTTCTACACAACCGGCGAGGGTGAATTGGTGGGAACAAGCCTTGGCGGCGGCCAATTAGGGTGGCGCATAAAAGCCAAGCCCATTGCGAGACTGCGCGGTGCGTGCGAAGTTGAGATTCAGCCCGTGTTCAAAAGCCCTATGAGCAACACTATCGCACGACTGTTAGGCCGAGAAGAAGGCAACGAAATCGTTTTTGACGTTGCAGGATTTGAACTGACGATGAGCAGCGGAGATTTCGTCCTTATCGGCTCGAGTCAATATAAGCAGGACGATATAACCTTAGGCAGCCTGTTTTTCACATCACGCGGAGATTTTGCCTTTCCCATCCCAAAACAAAACGAAAAGGGTGAAGAGATTCCAGGCGGACAGGCTTACACGCTACGAAAAAATGTCCCCCTGATTCGACTGTTTCTGATTGCCTGCACGGGAGTGGGTGATTGAACCGGTCGCAGGCGGCAAATATCATAAAGGCACGGGTTGCGGTAACGCGATGCACCGACTACCGCTCCCGTGAAATCACGCGAGCAATTGAGGCGCAGTTTTCGCTGCTCGGCGGCCTTGATAAGTTTATAAGCAGAGGCGACAGGGTGCTGCTCAAACCGAATTTTATCGCAGCCAGACCCAGGAGTGAAGCGGTACAAACGGACCCAGCCGTGATACTGGCCGCGGCACAAATCGTTAAGGATTTCGGCGCCAAACCCTTTATCGGGGACTCACCAGCCTGGAGAAACGTCTTGGCATGTATCAGGGTTCTTGAACTGGATGAGCCTTTGAAGAAGTTAGGCGTGCATGTAAAACAGCTCAACCGGCCGAAGAGATGCAAGATAGCCGGCAGCAGCGTCGGCATAAGCACAGTTGCTTTGGAGGCCGACAGAATAATAAACCTGCCGAAGCTCAAGACACACCAGCAATTAGGTGCTACCTTCGCAGTTAAGAATATGTTCGGGTGTGTCTGCGGCAAAGAAAAGCCCTTCTGGCATTTCGCCAAAGGCAGGTCTTACAAAGATTTCTGCCGACTGCTGATAGAGATATACAAACTCTTAGCGCCCGTGATAACCATAATTGACGGCGTAATCGCTATGGACGGGCCCGGGCCTATACGGGGTCGAGCCAAACCATTAGGTTTAGTCATCGGCGGAATCGACCCGGTTGCCTGCGAGATGGTATGCTGTGAGCTGGTCGGCTTCAAGGCGGAAGATTTACCGATAATCCGGACGGCAAGGCAAATCGGGTTCGGCTGCTCAGACATAAGCGAAATAGATGTTGTGTGCGATGATTACGCGGATTTTGTGTGTACGGATTTTCAGCCGGCTGAGCAAATCCCGATACGATTCTCATTTGCCCACGTTTGCAAAAGCGTGGCCAAACAGCTTGTACTTCTCGCCAAATCCGTTGCAAAAAAAAGCTAAGCGGAGAATTTGACAAATTCGTTGGGATGACCCCGCGCTGACGCTTGGGGCTCCGTTTACAAACCGCGTGTAATAAAAAAGCCCGCTGGTCGGCGGGCTTTTAGTTCAGTTGTCAAGTGTGTCCTTTTAATTGCGCCACTGTTCGTGGCTGTCGAGTGAATCTCTGGGGTGGGCGCTATCGTAAACGTCCTTGATTCTTGAGGTGGTTAGATGCGTATAGACCTGTGTCGTCGAGAGCGACTGATGGCCCAACAATTCCTGAACGCTTCTCAAATCGGCACCATTGTTGATCATGTGGGTCGCAAAGCTGTGCCGCAACGTGTGTGGACTGATCGACGGGTCCAGGCCCGCCATTTTGAGATATTTGTCCATCTTGCGACGCACGCTTCTGGTGCTGAGCCTCTGGCCGTGCTTGTTGGCAAAGAGCACCCTGGGGTCGAAATTGCTGTCGTTTTCCATCCTCCTGTTTCTGAATTCAATGTAGTGCTGAATGGCCTGCAGCGCAGTGGCGCCTATCGGGGCTATCCTTTCCTTCTTGCCCTTGCCCCTGACATGAATAACCTCGCCTAAGAAATCCACGTCATCCATGTTCAAAGCCACAAGCTCGCTGACCCTCATACCGGTACTGTAGAGCACCTCCATGATAGCCCTGTCCCTTGCGCCGAGCCACGTGTCGGCAGGTGGGGCGTTCAACAGTCGCTGAACGCCTTCGTATTCAAGAAACTTGGGCAGCTTCTTTTCCTGCTTCGGTGTCTTGACGGCTGTTACGGGGTTGGAAGCCAGGTGCCCGCGCCTGACGAGGAATTTGTAGAAGCTGCGCAGCGTTGCGAGCTTACGAGCAACCGTTGATTTGGAATACTGTCGTTGATTCAGTTGTGCCATGTACCTCCTGACCATGTTTACGTCAACACCAAGCAGCATCCGGTCAAGTTTGGTTTCCGTTTGTGTCTCCAGCGCGGTTGCGGCACCGCTGGATTGCGTGGACCATGGGCTGATTACTTCATGGGGCATGGTGTCGGGCCCGGCTGAGTCCTGTCCAGACTGGCTGGAGACAAACTCGGAAAACTGCGCCAAATCGGCACCGTAGCATTTGGATGTGTGCCACGAAAAATGCTTTTCATGTTCGAGGTAACCAAGAAAATCCTGAACGATGTTGCAATCTTTCATGATAACTACCCCTTTAACGACCAATAATATTGGAGAACATCAATCACTTTCGGCCCGCTGTCAATCAGAAATGCCGCTTCAATATCCGCCTTTGTCACACTGGCCCTGAAAGGACCGCAAGGCATCGGGCATATCTTTATATAAAAGCTTATCCGCTTCGCCCATCAGGGACTGCGTTAGTTTGAAACTCAATACTGCAGCGTCAAACCAATCAAAATCGGTCCGCTCATCGCTCGCCTGAGCCACCAGGGCATCTAAAAGCTGGCTCTCAGAGCCGCTGTCGAATCTGAAAATATACTTTTGGGACCCTTTGTTCAGAACAAGTTGCCTACCGGGCGTTTTCATTTATACGCAGCCAAGTCAAAAATGTGTCCACAAACAGGAAACAATTATCTAAACCTTTTATCGGGCTGAATTTGAATCTCTAAAGCTGATTTTTCGAATTTCCCCGATAAAAATACAGTTTTTGTGCAATCAGCCGCGGGACATGACAATTTGTCGTCCAATAACCGGACGGCATTAACAAAAAGCGGAAAAACTTGCCTCTGGCGGTGATTATCCCGCTGTCGTGGCCACACAGGTCCTATAATAATCGGCCGCCCTGAAAATGGAAAGTCAATTTTGCGGGTTTTGGAGGCGATTTGAGAGAAGCCCTATTTGGCCTTGAAAAAGACTGTATCGTCGGCTGGGTGGGAGATAATTAGGCCGGCGGCCTCCAGATGGGCGAGGTATTTTAGAGCTTCATTTCTGTGAATGCTCAGGCCGTTGCAGATGTCGTCGAGGCTGCAGGGCCTGCGTTTGAGCATCTCGAGGAGGTTTTCGGTGTTGGCTTGCGTTTGCACACCTTCAGTCCCCGAAAAATCGGCTATGACCTCCGCATTCGGCCCCAATCGGCGTGCAATAGTCAGGAGCCTGGCTGGCTCAACGCGGACAACCGACAGGTCAGCCACAGGTCTCACGACAGTATTGAGTTGAACCTTGTCCGGCCCAATCAGCAAAATAGCCGCACGTATCTTCTCTACCTCATCGTGGCTCGTATTTATCCCTTCACAAAAGAACACCTCAAGCCAGATTTGGCCGGTAAATTCAGCCCTGAATTTGCACAGACCCTCCACAAACGCAGAGAAGTTGATGTCCTTGTGGGGGCAGTTGATTTTCTTAAAAGTCGCTTCATCACCAGCATCTAATGAGGGCAGAACCACGTCGGCCTTTGCGCAATCCGCCCGCACAGCCGGGTCGGCCAGCAGCGTCCCATTGGTCAGCACCGCCACGGGAATTGTCGTAATCTCCTTTATGCCGTCGATAAGCCTGCCCATCTCGGAATTAAGCGTCGGCTCACCGCTGCCGCTGAGCGTGATATAGTCAGCCTGCAACACCTCAGCGATCCTGGCTCTAAGTTCGGAAAGAACCGCCTCGATGGGCACGTACGGCTTGCGCTCGACTGTCTGGACACCGATCACCCCTAACTGACAATAGATGCAGTTCTGCGTGCATGTCTTAAGCGGAATGATATCCACGCCCAGACTAAGGCCGAGTCTCCTCGAAGGGACAGGCCCAAACAGATATTTTCTCTCTTCGGCCATATCTTACTTACTCTTGACAATCTCAAATATCTGTTTGCAGGTGGTTAGCAAATCCTGCAGCCATTCGATTGGCATGATACAAGCTGCATCGGATTTGGCGTTTTGTGGGTCGGTGTGGACCTCGATAAATAAACCGTCTGCACCTGCCGCAACAGCCGCCTTGCCTAAAACCGGAGACATCTCGCGGGCACCTCCACTTACATCGCCTAATCCGCCCGGCTGTTGTGCGCTATGAGTCGCATCAAAGACAACGGGACAGCCCAAATCCTTCATGATACTGATGGCGGTCATATCATTTACTAAGCGATTGTAGCCGAAAAACGTGCCGCGTTCGGTAAGCAGGATTTTTTCGTTGCCGGCGGAGCGAATCTTTTGGACCACGTTTTTCATCTCCATCGGTGAAACGAACTGCCCCTTCTTTACGTTGACAGGTTTACCCGTTTTTGCGCACGCCACAAGTAAATCGGTTTGCCTGCACAAAAAAGCGGGCACCTGAAGACAATCGACGACCTTAGCGGCCTCTGCGGCCTGGCTGGGTTCATGGACATCGGTCATGACTGCAAGGCCGATTTGCTTTTTAACCTTCGCAAGGACGTGGAGGCCCTTCTTTAGGCCCGGGCCGCGAAAGCTGGATATACTCGAACGGTTGGCCTTGTCAAAACTGGCCTTGAAGATAATCGGAACCTCCGCAGCGGCGCTGATTTGGACCAGTTTATCGGCAATCTCGAGGCAGACGTCGGCACTTTCGATAACACACGGGCCCGCTATGACGAATAAGGAGGCATCCAGACCGACCGGCACATTCCCTATTTGAAACGCAGCTTTTTTCATATCCGTTATCCTATTATTCTAATAAGTCTGGTTCGTATTCCCGCAGGTTTGGCCTTTGGCGGCACGAGTACCTTAACAGCCTGCGGTATCACCTCGATTTCCATCGGCAAAGCAGGGCCGGGATCACCGTCAATTTCAGTATTCACGCGCTCGGCGGAGCTTACGCGAATACTCTTGCCCTGCTTATAGATAACATCATTCCGGTCGGCGTGCAGCTTGAGGACAGTCATGCCGGCATGCTTTAGCAAATGGGGGCGAGATGCACATTTGTAAATGCAAACGTCCAGCAGGCCGTCGCCGAAGTCGGCATAATGCAATATCTGAAGACCTATCGCGTATCTGGAGATGTTTCCGACAAAGACCATACCGACCCCGTCAAAAATGTCTTCGCCGTCGATTGTGACTTTGACGACGGGAAATTTATGACCCCAGAAGGTCCGCCACAGAGGCCAGAAGTAATCAAGATAGCTTAAATGTCCCCGGCGATTGTCATTGACACGTTTGACAACGTCGCCGTCGAAGCCGAAACCCGCAATGGAGGTAAAGCACCGACCATTGGCGCTGCCCAGATCCAAGGCGCGGATACAATCGGCCTCAAAGGCCTTAATCAGCGTCTTCGTTCGCTCATCATAACCAAGTTCATTGGCCAGCAGGTTCTCCGTGCCGCACGGGATGAGCATCAGAGGCTTGTCGCTGCCTTCGAGCCCATGGGCGGTTTCCCTGGCGGTCCCGTCTCCGCCGGCGGCGACTACCAGCGCGCACTCATAATCAACCGCGGCCTTTGTGACCAGTTCGCACGCGTGCTCCAAAGAGGTCGTAAAGCTTGTTCGAACCTCAAATCCTTTGTCGCAAAGGTACTTTTTGAACTCGGCGACCATCCGCTCGCCGCTGCTTGCGCCGGCATGAGGGTTCACTATATAAGCGATGTAACCGTCGTTTACATTCATGGCACTAATACAAACACTATAAATTAAATGCGCTCCACCACAGATGGGCCCAAGCTTCAATTACCCCTCCCTTACGGTCGGGGCTCTGTTTGTGAAGTCTTTATCTCATCTGTTAACCCATCGATGGCGGATGAAAAAACTCATTACAATTGTCAACAGCCAATCGGAAATAGTCAACTAAAAAACGCTTCTCGTTTATCGGAGCCGATTTCGGCAAGTTTGGCCCGGATAAGGTGTGCATAGCTTTCGTTAATGTGAGGCATATCAGCCAGTTGCAGTTTCCGGAGGGATTCGGTGATTTGCCGGGCGGTTGGCGCCTCGATCTCAATAAAACTGCCGAGAAGCGGCAGTTCATCGAGGCACACGGTACAATCCGACAGTTGCCAAACCTGTCGCCTCTTTTCAAAAACCAGCGTCTTTTCGTATCCCAAAGCAGTCAACAATTCGGCCGCAAGCTCAAAATCACTTACCTCAATTTCTATTTCCTGCCTCGACTTAAAACGCGCCTCCTGTCTCGGTCCTTTGTACGTCAGAATTACCTTTTCACTTTCCCCGATTGCTTGTCGTCTCAACCGCAGCCCACAATCAGACGCAAATAGTGTCCCCTCGGCGTCATCAAAATACGTATCCACCTGCGACAACTCACACTCCAATTGTCCTCCCACATCGCTCAGTCGAACCGCGATCTCGTCCAACGATTCAACTTTAATCTTTGTTTCTATCTCAATATTCACAAGTTGGTCAGCTAAGTACAATGTTAACCAGTCTGGACCTGATGACGATCACCTTTTTGGGTTCTTTGCCGGCCATGGCGGCGATGACCTTTTCACTACTCAGAGCCTTTTGTTTTATTTGGTCTTCGCTCGCATCGGCGGAAACGACTATTCTGTCTTTTATCTTGCCCATCACCTGTACGGCCAGTTCAACTTCCTTTTCTTTTACTAATTGGGGGTCATATTGGGGCCAGGGCTCATACACCAAAGTGTCGCTGTGGCCCAATTTGGCCCACAACTCTTCGGCAATGTGCGGCGCAAATGGGGACAAAACCTGCACAAACTTCTCAACCATCCATTTTGGCCTGACTGCCTGTTTGCTTAAGTGATTGATAAAAATCATCATCTGGCTGATGGCAGTATTAAAGGCAAAGCCCTCTACATCATCACCTACCTTTTTTATTGTCTGATGCAGGAGCCGAAGTGTATCCACCCTCCGTCCCGAGTACATCGGGACTACGGAGGACGGGTCTTCGTCAGGCTCAGTATCTTTGACGGCGTCTGTAACTATGCCACTTTGTTCATCGATGACCATCCGCCAGACCTTGCCAAGGAAGCGGTGCACACCCTCTACCCCCTGCATACTCCACGGCTTTGTCGTTTCCAACGGGCCCATGAACATCTCGTAAAGCCGCATAGAATCCGCACCGTAATCGGCGATAACCTTATCCGGATTGACAACGTTGCCTCGCGACTTGCTCATTTTCTGGCTGTCCTCGCCCAGAATCATGCCCTGATTGATGAGCTTCTGGAAGGGCTCGGGCGTGCCGACATAGCCTAAATCATAAAGCAGCATGTGCCAGAAGCGGGCATAAAGCAGGTGGAGCACGGCGTGCTCAGCTCCACCGATGTAAAGATCGACGGGCATCCAGTACTTTTCCTTAGCCAAATCCAAGAGGCGGCTGTTATTTGTCGGATCGATATATCGCAAGTAATACCAGCAACTGCCTGCCCATTGCGGCATAGTGTTCGTCTCCCGCCGTCCCTTTGCTCCGTCCGGCAGCACTACATCGAGCCACTTGCCGCTGTTTGCAAGGGGCGACTCGCCCGAGCCGGATGGCTTATAATCCTCAACCATCGGCAGCTCCAACGGCAATTCATCTTCACTAAGCGCCAAAATCCTTTTGTCTTCGGTGTGGACTATCGGGAACGGCTCACCCCAATATCTTTGCCTGCTGAAAAGCCAGTCACGCAGTTTATAATTGACAGCCCTTCGTCCCTGATTCCTTTCTTCCAACCACCGCGTTACCTTTTGCTTAAATTCCGCCGTCCGCAAGCCGTTAAATTCACCCGAATTTATCGCTGTGCCGTCACCAACAAAGCAAATCTGGCCGGCTTTAACCTTTTCAACTTCCTGGACATCGTCAGGTTCAACCACCGGAATAATCGGCAGTTCAAATTTCGTCGCGAATTCAAAGTCGCGCTCATCATGGGCCGGGACAGCCATTATCGCGCCGGTGCCGTAGCTGATTAACACATAGTCGCTTATCCAGATGGGGATTTTTTCGCCGTTTACCGGATTAATCGCATAAGCTCCTGTCGGCTGACCAGTCTTTTCTTTGGCAAGGTCCGTACGGTCCAGGTCGCTTTTACCGGCTGCAATTTTTCGATACTTTTTGACCGCTTTCTTACACTCATCGGCGGTTATGACGTCCACCAGCGGATGTTCCGGCGCCATTACCATATATGTAGCCCCGAACAGCGTGTCCGGTCGGGTTGTGAAGACCCGTATCGTCGCATCGTGCCCATCGACCTTGAAATCAACGTCGGCGCCGATACTCTTGCCTATCCAGTCTCTTTGCAGTTTCTTTATCGATTCGGGCCAATCAAGCCCGTCAAGCCCGGCTAACAACCTTTCGCAGTACTTTGTAATCCTGAGCATCCATTGCCGCATAGGCTTTCTGATTACCGGATGGCCCCCGCGCTCGCTGGCCCCCCCTACCACTTCCTCGTTCGCCAACACCGTCCCCAAAGCCGGACACCAGTTGACGAGCGCCTCGGCCTCGTATGCCAAACGCCGGCTATCGATATAATCGCGCTTCTGGTGCTCTGCCAAGCCTTCCGGTATTGGCAATAGCTCTATCGGTTTTGCCTTCTGCTCGGCCTTATCGAAGTAGCTGTTAAAGAATTTCAGAAAAATCCACTGCGTCCACTTGAAATAATCCGGGTCGGTCGTGGCAACTTCCCTGTCCCAGTCGTAGCTGAAGCCCAGGCTCTTGATTTGCCGGCGCATATTATCAATATTCCTGCTCGTCGTTTCAGCAGGGTGGGTCCCCGTCTCAACGGCATATTGCTCAGCCGGCAGCCCGAAAGCATCCCACCCCATAGGATGCAAAACATTATACCCCTTCATCCGCTTGTACCGCGACACGATATCGCTTGCCGTGTATCCTTCCGGGTGCCCAACGTGCAGACCCTGACCGCTCGGATAGGGGAACATGTCCAGCACGTAGTACTTCTGCCTTGTGCTGTCGCAGTCAACGGCCTTGAATGTCTTGTTGGCTTGCCAGTAATCCTGCCATTTTTTTTCGATCTCGCCGAACTTGTAGACGCCCTTCTTATCGTCCATTTGTTTTCCTAACTCCTTTGTGCGTACCTAATTCATGGAATGCGGGCAGCTATTATCCGTACAGCTTTGGCATCGGCTGTCGGTGCCATCCTGCTTTACGCCGACGGCAAACGTTGAAAACTGCTTTTGCATATTGCCGGAGCCACAGTGGCTGCAGAGATGTCTCCTTCTGCTGCCGGCTGACTCCAGGAACTCAGTTATTTTGCCACACTTGGCGCATTTGTATTCAAATATGGGCATCACTTACTCCCTGTACTCAAAGATGCTTATGATATGATGAACGTGCCGAATAATCAACAGCAAATTAGCAAGAAACCCCGGCCAGCGGCCGGGGCTAAATATTTAAACCGGTATGCAGGGCATGGCCTGCATTGGCGAAGACAGGTATTTGCTCAACTGCTGGAAAATCCACTTGCAAGTTATTGTTGCGCCCGGTAAATCAAATGGCGTCATTTTGAGCTTGTTTTATGAAATTTTACTGGTAGAATGGTTGTCGGACCGCAGCGGAAGTGATTAGCCCGGAAGTGTACTTAGAGGTATTAGAGGGCCCGTAGCTCAGTGGTTAGAGCAGTGGACTCATAATCCATTGGTCGCAGGTTCGAATCCTGCCGGGCCCATCGTCAGGCTTTGTGCCTGCAATCATTTATAGTCGATTCCCGGGAAATCGCGTTGAAGAAAGATAGAATTACCATAGGGTGGCTTTGCTCCAGGTATGAAGGCGATGCTCCGCCAATGGCGCATCTTATGTTAGGCCTGGATCCTCAAAAATACCGGGTTATATGTATTTATCTGAAAAAAACCAGCGACGCCGTCAACTTTCTTGAAGAAAAGGGATACAAGGCATTCTACATTTCAAGAAAAGAGTATTTTCGCGTTTTTAATCTTCTTTCTGTCTGGAAGTTGGCCAAAATACTGAAGTGTGAGAACGTTGACATTCTCCACTGCCAGCGTCATCAGGCCACTGTTTACGGTTCCATCGCAGCGAAATTGGCGAAGACTCCGGTTGTTTTAGCACATGTACATGGCCTGAACAGGAGCAAAAAGGGTCGGCGCAAACTGATAAACTCGATTGTTTTAAGGTGGATTAACAAAATCATAGCAGTTGGCCAGGCGGTCAGGCTGAACGTTTTGAACAATAATCCCGTGGTACGACCTGAGCGGGTTATATGCCTGAACAATTCAATCGACTATAAAAGATTTGCGGAGACATCGGTTTCAAAACAGCAAGCGAGAGAAGACATCGGGGTAAAGGAAGATGCGTTTGTTTTCGGGACGGTAGGACGTCTTGCTCCCACGAAAGGATTGTCACATTTAATACAGGCTTTCGTAAAGGTTAAAAGAGAAGTGCCGAATAGCGAACTGGTCATAATCGGGGATGGCCGATTAAGAGATGAACTTTGCGCAGAAGCCGCTGAAACCACAGTTGAAGGTTCGATTCACTTTCTTGGCTATAGAACAGATGTTGAGAAGCTGCTTCGTGCGATGGACGTGTTCGTTATGGCTTCGATAGCAGAGGGGATGCCCGGCGCCCTCCTGGAAGCGATGGCGGCGGGAGTGCCCTGTATCGTGACAAGGGCAGGGGGACTTCCGGAGGTTCTTAACAACGGTGAATTTGGCACATTAGTGGCTGCCGAAGACGCGGATGCTCTTGCTGAAGCCATGATAAAATCGGTGGTGCAGCCGGAGCGGAATCGGCCGGAAATGACAGAAAAGGCAAGGCGAAGGGTCCTGGACGAATATTCGCATGATGTCATCATAC
>CAZLWL010000023.1:27566-31305 GCA_964563335.1 uncultured Pirellulales bacterium | reverse complement strand
AATTTGTTGGCGGCACGGGTAGCAATCCTTATAATAATACTGTACATGTTTGCGGTCCGACGGATATTCGAGGGAAATTGCCGGTGAAGCTCAGCAGAGTCAGCAGAATCGTTCAAATACTGACAACCCTGCAGGCAGGGCACAGCTACTCGGTGGATGAGCTGGCAAAGCTGGTGGGCGTGAGCCGAAGAACGGTCTTTCGCGACCTTAAGGAATTAGGGACAATCGGAGTGCCGTATCGGTTTGATACGCGAACGGGTGGTTACGGTATCGACCCGGAGTTTTTTCTGCCGCCGATAGACCTGAACCTGCCTGAAGCTTTGAGCCTGCTTATGCTTGTGCATAAAGGGCGCAACCATCTGCCGATGCCGTTTAAGAATTCGGCGCTTCTTGCGGGACTGAAGGTGGAGAACAACCTGCCGGCGAAGATCCGAGAATACTGCAATACGAGTCTGCAAAGTATATCTATCCGGCCGGATGCGCACGCGCCAATGGATTTGTTAGACAAGGTTTTTGCAAAGCTTCAGGAAGCTATCCGAAAGAAGCGCGAAGTCAATCTGGGTTATCACTCTCTGTACGAGGGCAAAGATATCACCACGACTTTGTGTCCCTATCATTTGATGTACAATAATCGGGCGTGGTATGTTATCGGCGAATCGAGCCTGCACAAGAGTATCCGGACGTTTAACCTGAACCGAATTAAGGAACTTGACCTTCTGGAACGTTGTTTCATCGACGGCAGGGGATTTGATATTTATGAGTACTTAGGCAGGGCGTGGTCGATGATACCGGAGGGGAAAATTTATCACGTCAAGCTGCGGTTTGCGCCCAAGGTCGCCAAAAACGTGGCGGAGGTGCAATGGCACGGCACTCAGAAGACGATGTTTAACGAGGACGGCTCGCTGATTGCCGAGTTCCGGGTCGATGGATTGGGCGAGATAAGCTGGTGGGTTCTCGGGTATGGAGACCAGGTCGAAGTTCTGGCGCCGGCTGCGTTGAGGAAACAAATCGCAAAAATCGCCCGGCGGATGGTGGAACTTAATAATACCAATCCTGTAAACTAAATGCGTTCGACCGGCAGGCGGTTCGAAGCTACAGTTCAATTACCCCTCCCTTACGGGGCTGTTGATTTAATCAGTGTCCAAGTCATAGTGGTTTCCGCCTCTTTCGTCTAAATAGTAATATTTTTTCTTTGGCAGAAAAAATTATGCCAAATCCACAAATATTTTCCTACAAACAACTATATTTTAGGCTGCGCAAAAGGTGTCTCGGCGAGCCATTTACGCTGTTGATATATTTTCCGCCCCGTTGGTGAGTTCATACGTTCATCGGTCTGCGTCCGCATTCTTCACTATCAGTAGCTACCTCAGCATCCATAATAAAGCCGTTGCGACTTTCTGTGGCCACGACCGGGGTATAATTCGGGGCATAGCCGCGCACGTCGTGGCGTCTTCGACGCCGCGCTTGTGAAAGTTGCTTTTTGTGCGAAATCTGTCTTTTACTTAGTACCCAATATGCGTATAATCTGCGGTAAGGATTGTTTTGGGAATGAAAGATGAGCTATTTTCGGGAAAATATTGAAAAAACGGAAGGTTACGTGCCCGGGTTTCAGCTGGCCGGAGGCGAAGTGGTCAAGCTGAATACCAACGAGAATCCGTATCCGGCATCGCCGAAGGTGTTGGAGGCTGTCAGAGGCGTTTCGGCTGAGCGACTCAGACGTTATCCAGAGCCGTTGGGCGATGAGTTTCGCCGGGCGGCGGGTGAAATGTTGGGGCTTCGGCCGGATAATATAATCTGTACGAACGGGGGAGATGAGCTATTGACGATTTGCTTCAGGGTCTTCTGTAGTGAGAATCGGCCGGTAGCGTATCCTGTGCCGACTTATTCGCTTTATCCGGTTCTGGCGGGGCTGCAGAATTGCGAGTGCATTGAGGTGGACTTCGAGGCGGAGTTTAATTTGCCGGGGGGGCTGGCTGATACGGGTGCGGCTCTAACCATCGTATGCAATCCGAACGCGCCGACAGGGTCCTTCATACAGCCTGAGCAGTTATGCTCGTTAGCTAAGAAACTCGAAGGTAAGAGTGTTCTGCTGATTGATGAGGCTTACGTGGATTTTTCCGAGGCCAACTGTGTTGGACTTGTGGCCGATTGCGGCAATGTGATAATTCTTCGGTCGATGAGCAAGGGATATTCATTGGCGGGGCTTAGGTTCGGATATGGGATTGCGTGTGAAGAACTGACCGCAGGACTGATGAAGGTGAAGGATTCCTACAACGTTGATGCTGTCAGTGTCGCGGCGGCGACGGCGGCGATAAAGGACCAGGATTACTTCAGAAAGAATGTTGAGAAAATCAAGTCCGAGAGGACAAGGCTAACTGAGGAATTGAGGAAGTTGGGCTTAGTCGCAGGGGACAGCCAGGCAAATTTTGTGTTAGCTCAGTGCGATAACTTCAGCGCGAGCGAGATTTACGATAAGCTCGCACAACGCAATATTTACGTGAGGTATTTTGGTCAGCCGAATGTGGCGGATAAATTGAGGATAACCGTTGGAACAAAAGAACAGAACGACAAGTTAATCGGCGCGGTGAAAGAGATAATCTCGCAGTGAGGATTTTATTATGGCAGATAGACAAGCTAAAACCGAACGCAAGACCAAAGAGACGGATATCTTAGTCGAGATGAATCTTGACGGGGAGGGTAAGTATGAGATCGATACGGGTGTCGCTTTTTTGGACCATATGCTTACGCACGTGGCCAAGCACGGCAAGATAGACCTTACGGTAAAGGCGAGAGGCGACCTCGAGGTCGATGCGCATCATACGGTCGAGGACGTGGGTTTAAGTCTCGGAAGTTGTTTAGCTGAGGCGCTTGGTGATAAGAAGGGTATAGCGCGGTTCGGCAATAGTACGCTTCCGATGGAAGATGCGAAGGCGGAGGTGACGGTGGATTTATCGGGCAGGGCATTTTGTGTGTACGATGTGAAGTATCATACGGAAAAGATAGGCGATTTTGATGTGGAGTGTATCGAGGAGTTTTTGAGAAGTTTCGCCGGTGCCGGTAAACTGAATCTGCACGTGAGTGTACCTTACGGCACGAACAGCCACCATATAGCGGAGGCGATTTTTAAGGGATTAGGCCAGTCGTTAGCTCTGGCGGTTAAGATAGTGGGTACGGATGTGCCGAGCACAAAAGGAACGCTGTGATTGAGGCCAATTACGAATATCGCACAGGGATAGGCATGGACATCCACCGGCTGGTGGGAGGACGGGACCTTATGTTGGGCGGAGTGTTAGTGCCGTATCGGTCGGGTCTCTTAGGACACAGTGATGGTGACGTTGTGCTGCACGCGGTTATGGATGCACTTTTGGGTGCGGCGTCTATGGGTGATATCGGGGCGCTGTTTCCGGATACCGATGAAGAGTGGAAAGACGCCGACAGCAGGGAGCTGCTGCTGATTGTTAAGGACCTGCTCAATGAGAAAAACTGGGAAGTGGTCAACGTTGATTTGATAGTGCATGCCGAGGAACCGAAACTGGAGTCGTTCAAGGGACAAATGAAACGGTGTATCTCCGGCATTTTGGGAATTGACTTTAGCAACGTGAATGTCAAGGCCAAGACGAATGAGGGCCTGGGTGAAATCGGCACAGGCCTGGCGATGGCGGCGACGGCAACTGCGCTTTTGCGAAGAAAAATAAAAAGAACGCTTTAGATTTCTGATTGACATAGATTAACACGGTTG
>CAZLWL010000023.1:0-27466 GCA_964563335.1 uncultured Pirellulales bacterium | reverse complement strand
AAGAAAAATAAAAAGAACGCTTTAGATTTCTGATTGACATAGATTAACACGGTTGGATAAAAGGTATAAGTTTTAGACACGGATTCACACAGATTAACACGGTCTCTACTATAAGAACAGTGTTAATCCGTGTAAATCAGTGTCTAATAAATATAATAAAGAATCAGTGTGAATCTGTGTCATAAGGTAAAATCTGATGGGATTGAGGTTTTATAATACATATTCAAAGCGGGTTGAGGAATTTGTGCCCATGGAGGCGGGCAAGGTCAGGATGTACAGTTGTGGGCCGACTGTGTATTCACATCCGCATATCGGCAATTACCGGGCTTTTTTGGTGGCGGATTTGTTGAAGCGGTTTCTCGAGTTCAAGGGATTCGAAGTAATTCACGCAATGAATATAACCGATGTGGGTCACCTTTTGGATGATGCGGACGATGGGGCGGACAAGCTCGAAGAAGAGGCCCGCAGGCAGAAAAAGGAGCCTTTGGAGATTGCACAGGTCTATATCGAATCGTTCATGAAGTCGAACGAATTGCTGAATGTCAAGCCGGCGAATTATTATCCGAGGGCTACGGAACATATCGAAGAGATGATTGGGATGATTAAGACGCTTGTAGATAAGGGCTATGCCTATGTTGCAGGTAAGAATGTTTATTATGACGTAACGAAGTTTGAAAACTATGGAAAACTTTCAGGCAATACCTTAGAGGAATTAAACGCGGGTGCGCGGGTCGAAGTCAATGAAGAAAAGAGAAATCCGCAGGACTTTGCGCTTTGGAAGCATGACCCCAGGCACATTCAACAGTGGCTCAGCCCGTGGGGGAGGGGTTTTCCGGGGTGGCATATAGAGTGCTCGGCCATGAGTTCAAAGTACCTGGGGGTCGAATTTGATTTCCACACGGGTGGGGAAGATAATATATTTCCTCATCATGAATGCGAGATAGCGCAATCGGAAGCAGCCAGCGGCAGGAAATTTGTACACTACTGGATGCATACGCGTTTTCTGATGGTTGACGGCGAGAAGATGTCCAAATCAAAGGGTAATCTTTATACAATCGGCGAGCTTATTGAAAAGGGATTTAAGAAGAACGCAATCAGGTATGCTCTGATATCTTCGCATTACAGGCAGAATTACAACTTTACTTTCGAGGGTCTGAAAGCCGCCCAACAGGCAATCGACAAAATCCAGCAATGTATTTTTTCGCTTACGGAGGCGGGCAAGGCGGGTTCTGCGCCTTCGGTTCGCAAGGAAATCGAAGCCTTAGTGGAGGGGACACTCGCCGATTTTGATGACGCTCTTTGCGATGATCTGAATATTTCAAAGGCATTGGCAGTGGTTTTCGATTTTGTCAGGGAGGTCAATAAGTTAAGCAATGTCGGGGCGATTGAAGCAGAGAGAATGATAGAAACGATTGAAAAGATGGACACGGTCCTTGGTGTTCTTGTAAAGAGGTCTGTTGACATACCGCCCGAGATAACTGAATTAGCTGAGCAAAGAAAACAGGCGAAGATTGCCAAAGACTGGAAAAGAGCTGACGATATCCGTAACAAACTGGCGGCCAAAGGTTATATCATTGAAGATGTGGCCGGGCAAAATTACAGGATAAGACGCAAAAACAGTTGAGAATGTCAAGCTGGAGAGCCAAGTGATAATTTTGGGAGTTGATCCTGGTTTGCAGGTTTGCGGCTACGCAATTGTCGAGGTGAACCCCGCCCATCCAAGGAGCGGGGTGAATCCGCGCGGTGAGGAACTTATCGAGGCGGGTGTGATTCGAACGGATGAATCGGCTGGGTTGGCCGGCCGGCTGAATCAAATAGCCGATGATATGACGAGCCTGTTGGAAAAGTTCGGGCCTCAGATTGTTGCGGTTGAGGAGTTGTATTCGCATTATAAGCACCCCAAAACGGCGATATTGATGGGACACGCAAGAGGCGTTATACTGCAGACGGCGGCGATGGCCGAAGCCGAGGTGAAGAGCTTTGCGGCAACGCGAATAAAAAAATCGCTTACCGGTAACGGCGGAGCATCAAAAGAGCAGATGCAAAGGGCGATACAATCGACACTCGGCCTGGGCCAGTTGCCGGAGCCTGCGGACGTGGCGGACGCGATTGCGGTGGCGCTTTGCTGCGGGAATACAGAATACAGAAGTCAGAGGACAGAGGACAGAAATGGATTCCAGCTTTCGCTGGAATGACAATGTAAGATGCTGGAATGACAGTGTAGAATTATGATAGCACAGATTGAAGGAAAACTTGTTAGCTTAGGACCGGAAAGCGGACTCGTGCAGGTGGGCAGCGTGTGCTATGAGGTTCTGCTGCCGGGGTATGCGATAAGTGCGCTTGGCGATAAGATCGGGGCGGATGTTACGCTTTGTACGATGGAGTATTACGAGGGTACGCCGGGCGGAGGCAATCTTGTGCCGAGGATGGTGGGGTTCCTCAGCCAGGGGGAGAAGGATTTCTTCAGGAAATACACGAGCGTTAAGGGCATGGGCGTAAAGAAGGGGCTTAAGTCGCTGACGATACCGATAGCGACTATAGCAGACGCGATTGAGGGTGGCGATGAGAAGCTGTTGATATCTCTTTCCGGGATCGGCAAGAGGCTTGCGCAACATATCATTGCGGAGTTAAAAGGAAAACTCGGCGACTTTGCGATTGGTGCGGAGGCGGCTTCGAGGGCGGGGGCGGTGTTTGAAACGTTTCAGGTCGAAGCGATGGAGATTCTTGTAGCGTGGGGAGAGAAACGGGCCGAGGCGATGGAGCTGATTGATTTAGCGTGCAGGAAGCACCCGGAGATTAAGTCGGCTGAGGCACTTGTGCCGTTAGTTTATAGGATTAAGCAGGGAATTGAAGTTTAGGACAGATTGAATACATGGCGATAGACAGGGTATTGAGTTCGGATTCATCGGGCTGGGCCGAAGAGGGCTTCAACCTTGCACTTCGGCCGAGAAAACTGAGCGAGTGCATCGGGCAGGAGAATGTTAAAGAGAAACTGGCTATCGCAATAACCGCAGCGAAACAGCGCGGCGAGCCGTTGGAGCATATCCTTTTTTACGGGCCGCCGGGATTGGGCAAGACCACGTTGGCACATGTTATCGCCAATGAGATGGCCGCGGCAATCAGGGTATCAAGCGGGCCGGCGCTGACCAAGCAGGGTGATGTGATGGGGCTTTTGAGCAATATAGGGACCGGCGATATACTTTTCATCGACGAGGTCCACCGGCTAAGCGCTCCGGTTGAGGAGTTTATGTATCCTGCGATGGAAGATTTTAAGGTGGACTTTACCGTCGATAGCGGGCTTCACGCTAAGACGATTAATTTTCCATTGAAGCGGTTTACGCTGATTGGGGCGACCACGCGGGCGGGGCTTATTACCGCACCGCTTCGGGGAAGGTTCGGAATGCTGTTTCACCTGGATTTTTACACTCCCGCAGAGCTTGGTCAAATTGCCGCAAGGTCTGCAAAACTCTTGGAACTGGAGTGCGTGGATAGTGCCCTCGAATTGATTGCTGCGCGTTCCCGCGGCACGCCCCGCGTGGCTAACCGGTTACTGAAACGGGTCCGCGACTATGCGCAGGTAAAGGGCAAAGGGAAACTTACAACCGAGATCGTAGAACGCGCGCTGGAGATGGAACAGATTGATGAGTTTGGTTTAGATGAACTTGACCGGTCTTTCTTACGCGCACTTATCAATGTTTATGAGGGCGGGCCTGCGGGGATTGAGGCGATAGCGGCGACGTTGGGAGAGGAAAAAGACACGTTAGAGGATGTGGTTGAGCCGTATCTTTTGCAGATTGGTTTCGTGCGCAGGACCAGACGCGGCAGAGAAGCAACAAAACCAGCGTGCGACCATCTTGGCCTGAAATATCATAAGAAGAAAGAAACCTCGCAAGATCAGACTCCGCTGTTTGATGAGAATAGTTCGTAGTTCGTAGGAAGATTAGCCACAGAGGGCGGTCATAGTTTTGAGGTTTGAGTTTTTAGTTGCGGAACGCTTCGCGGGATTATTTGAATAGATTTCTCGACTTCCCCATTCGACTCCCTGCTGTCCCCTTCGGCTTCGCTCAGGGCTGAAGGCTGATTCAGGGCTAAAGGCTATTTCGGAATGACTGGATGTATAGCTGGAATGACCGCTCAATTACGTTCGCGGCTCTGTGGCAAAGCCGCATGGGCAATTCTTCGGCTGCGCCTCAGAATGACCAGTCTGGATCCCGGGTTTCTCCTTCGCACGAGGCTTCGGAGGACAAGCAAGCCCGGGATGACACAAGAAGCACCGGTAGGCTTATTTTTTCAGGAAGAATTTAGCCATTTTGGGCCAGCGGTGCATCAGTTGTAACAATCGATATATTCGTTGTGCCTGCATCTATAGAGCCGCAGTTCTAATGCTAATTTTTTAATTTCCCCCATTCTTTTGAAAGGTTGCGTTCTTCGATTTTGCGTTTCAACTCTGAGGTGTTTATATTATCACTGGAGATTTCAAGCATCCTTTTTATATCACGAAGATGCTTGGTGCTGCCACCTTCCTTATAATATTCCAGTTTCCTCACAATAACATACTCAGGTGGCGCGAGCCAAATGTCAGAATTTGCAATTTTAACTTTTTGTCTTTTATCCATAGCCCACTTGTGGAGTTTGTCCTCTCCGATGGGATATATGTCTGCTTTGAATCCGGTCTTGTGATGAATAATATTAAAATGGCCCCTTATTTCTCTGGCTAATTCTGTTTTGATGACCTGCTCAGGAGGACAATAAAACCGGCCAGAGGGAAACAGGCTGATAAAATCAGATACATCTTCAGCATGAAGCTGCAGTACCAAATCGATATCATGAGTAATGCGGGGTTCCCCGTAAATCATACCGGCAACCGAACCAGTAACCATATACCGGATATTATGTCTGTTCAAGGGTTCCAGAAAGAGCATAAATAGATTAGCTTCTGGCATTGACAAAAACCTCCCTGACAGCTTCTGCGACTTGTTGGTCAGACCAATCCTCATGAAGCTGACGGATCCAGGCCGATTTTAGTTCTCTTGCCGAGTAGTAAAGATTCATTGCAACCTCCAACTTTTGTTGCGGAGTCATTTGCCTTAAAATCTCGTCCTGTAATTTTTGTTGTGCCATAGCCCAAGTCTCTATTTTCTTTGAATTATACAATATCTAATGAAATACATAAACCCTATTTCAGGAAGAATTTTGCCATTTTTGGCCGGCGGTGCATTAGTTCGGTGAAGTGGTAGATTAGGACTTTTTCGAGTTCGCTCAGTATTTTTTCGTCTGCGGTGCTGATACGTTTAAGGTCGGCAAGAGAGGCGGCGGCGTTTTTTGTGAGGCGGACCTTATCGACAAAGGCCTGCTCGCAGTCGGGACAAATCAGTCCGTTGGCTGAACTTGCGAAATGAATCTGGCGCCATTTAGCACTGAAGGGGGTGCGGCAGTTTACACATTCAGTGAGAACGGGTTTTGTTCCGACCTCGGCAAGCAGGGTCAATTGGAACAGTATTAGAAGGCCGAGAGCGTCACGATTATCGGTAAGAGCAATGTCGGTCAGGAATTGCAGGAAAGAGTCGAAAAGCTCGGTGTGAGGGTCGAGGTCATAGGTGAAGGCTTCCAATAATTCGGCGGCGAAGTAAGCAGAGTTGAGTGCAGCCAGGTCCCTTCGCAGATTTAAAAAACCGCGCTTTTGATTGTACTCGGTTAAGGTGGCAAGGTTATCGGAGCGGCCGGGGGAATAAACGATGTCGCCGAAAGAAAAGGGTTCGATGGGGCCATCGAATGCGGATTTGGGCCGTTTGGAGCCTTTTGCGATGGCGCTTAGTTTGCCGCAGTCCCTTGTAAAAAGGGTTACGACCTGGGATGTTTCGGAATAGTCGGCAGTGCGCAGGCAAACGGCCTTGTCTTTTTTTAGCATAGCCATAAGAACTCTTATGCAATTTCGCAGCCAAGACCCCACGTAAAACGTGGGGCTAAATAATTGGCCTTTACTTACGGTCGCGGTTCTGGTTTCGCACGGCCAAATCCCGATGAAATCGGGATGGCACCATTACAGTTACTGGTTTGCTCTTTCTTTGGGCGGCCGCTTTTGGATTCTTACCCGCCTGATTCTTCTTGCCTCGGCGGCGGTAATTGTAAACTTGACGTCTTCATAGTCGAAGGTCTCGCCGGTCTTCGGTATAAAGCCTAAGTGCGAGAAGACAAAGCCGCCCAACGTATCGTAGTCCCCATCTTCTGGCAGATTCAGTTCGAACCGGTCGTTAAGGTCGTCGATGTATGTTCGAGCGTCGGCCTCTATCGTCGTTTCGCTTAATTTCTTTATGGCCTCGGGCGGTGTCTCTTCATATTCATCCACTATCTCGCCGACAAGCTCTTCGAGGATGTCCTCTATTGTTACAATGCCCGCTGTTCCGCCGTATTCATCCAATACAACGGCCAAATGGAGCTTTTGATTCTGGAATTCGTGGAGCAGGACCCTGAGCGGCTTGGTTTCGGGAACGAAGTACGTTTTTCTCATTTTGTCGCGGAGGTTGAAATCGCCGTCGGTTTTGCCGACCTGGTCAAGGAGGTCCTTTGCGTATATCAGGCCGACGATGTTGTCGATATTCTTTTCGTAAACGGGTATGCGCGAATGGCCGGCTTGAATTATGGTTTCAAGAATGGTCTGCAGGTCATCGTCAACCTTGACGGCAACCACATCCGTTCGCGGAGTCATGATTTCCTCGGCGGTTGTATCGCTAAGTTCAAGGACGTTCTCGATCATCTCCATTTCTTCGGCGTCAACGACACCTTCAATTCGGCCCTGCTCGACAACACTGAGAATCTCTTCCTGCTTTTGGTCCTGTGCCGCCTCGGGGGTCGCTTCGGTTACTCCCGCCAGCCGCCGGACGAAGCCGTCGTGGATTCTGAAAACAAACAGCACAGGGGTTGCCACATACGCAAACACTTCCAGGAGCTTGTGCGTTCGTGGCAGGACTTTCTCGCCGCTGTGTTTTGCCCACGAATGCGGGACCGCGAGAGTAAAGACTGCAAATATCAGCAAAGCGACAACAAAGGTGAGGATATAGTTTTTTGCCGGCAGCAAAGCGAACAGCGCAAGCAATATGCCGATGTTTGCAATGAGCCGAAATAATGAGCTGGTCAGAATCAGCTTTTCAACATTTTCAATGAAGCCATCGACAATAGCGGCTTTGTTTGCCGCCTTGAATGCTTCCTGTAATTTGATGCGGGAAAATGTCCTGAGTGCCAGGTTGTTCAGTGAAAAGAACAGAGACCCGCCCGCAAGCAGGCAAATCAACAACACCAACCATCCAACTTCATCCAATTGGTTTTACCCCTTAGTATAGTTCGTAGTTCGTAGTTCGTAGACAGCTACTTTCCATATATTATACCAAAGCCGGCCTGTTGTAAAATTTCATTTTCTATGTTGTGCATTTTTTGGCTTTCGGTTTCGTCGGCATCTTCAAATCCGAAGTTGTGCAGCAGTCCGTGCGTTATGTAAAGCGCTAATTCGGCCTCGGTCGAATGGCTTCTTTGGCCGGCCTGTCTGGCGGCTTCTTCGGCGTTTACCATCAGGTCATAACTTTTGGAGCCAGCCGGTTCGTCGGACAAATCGAAGCTGATTACGTCAGTGGGCCGAGGGGTGTTGAGGAATTCAGCGTTGACTTTTTTGATCGCCTCATCACCGACAATCGCAATATTAATCGCTGCCCTTTCGAGGGCAAAACGGCGGCAAACACGTCGGGCAAGTTCTCTGAGTCTATCGAAATCGACATCAAGAACCCGGTAGTCGCAGGTGATGTGGACAACAATATCGGTTTGCTCGGTGCCCATTTCGGTCAGCTTTTTCCCGCCTGCTGTGGCTCGCGCGTGGGCGTCTCGACAGGCTCATCAGGAGATTTCGGATACGCGATTCTGCCGTGATGGTGCGCAGCCAGAGACTTGGATATGCCTGCTTCAATCTGACTTAGCTCTCTGAGCGTGAGGTCACATTCGTCGAACTGTCCGTCCTGCAGGCGTTTCATGGCCATGTTATGGACGACAGCCTCTATCCTGGCCGGCGTCAGCTCAGTGAGTGACCTGGAGGCACTTTCCACACTGTCAACGAGCATGACTATCGCGGCCTCTTTTGTTCTCGGCTTTGGGCCGGGGTATCTGAACTCGGCTTCAGAAACGGCGGCCTGCTTGTCGTCCTGTTGTTTTTTGGCCTCGTTGTAAAAATATTCTATAAGGGTCGTTCCGTGGTGGGTTTCAATGAATTGGCGCAGTACGGTAGGCAGGCCGAACTCCCTTGCTATTTCGATACCGTCTTTGACGTGTCCGACTATGACCAGTTGACTCATTGCAGGTGAAAGCTGCTCGTGGCGGCTGGCCGAGCCCATCGTATTTTCGACAAAGTAGGAAGGCTTGTTGATTTTCCCAACGTCATGGTAATAAGAGCCGACCCTGCACAAGAGGCCGTTGGCGCCGATGGCTTCAGCGGCGGATTCGGCAATTGTGCCGATCAGCAGGCTGTGGCTGTATGTTCCGGGTGCCTCCATAGCGAGTTTTCTGAGCAACGGCTGATTGGCGTCGCTGTAGTCCATGAGCGTCATGCTGGTTGCGATTCCAAAGACTTTCTCAATCAAAGGTAAAAAGCCCTGAATGACCAGCCCGACGGCAACGGTAATAATTGCCGCACTTCCCGACCTGTATGAGATAACCCCGATTGCCTCTTTCTGGATAATTCCCAGGGCAGTCGAAGTTATGAAGACCACCACAGAAGCAACGACCGTCACCTCGATCAGTTTCATCCTGGTTCGGATTTCCTTAAGCGAGAAACAGCAGGTAACGACACCAGCCATCATTGTCAGGAACAACTCAACCCGAGGGACTCTGCTCACAGCAAAGCAGGCGAGGATGCAATAAAACAGGCTCATGCCGATAGCGAATCTTTGATTATAGGCTATGGTCAGGATTATGGCGCTTGTGACAGCCGAGCCTGTTGCCATATACACCGACTCAGGATAAAGAGAGCCGACCCTGGTCAGCCCAAGCAGCACAAGGAACAAGCCGGCCAGAGCGATACTGCGAGTAGGTCTTAGCATCACCCTTCGCTGGTAGTGATGGATATACAAGGCTGCGCCGGCGCAAACCAATACCACGATAGTCGCTAAGGCAAAGATTTCCTTGTAGGGTTTCCACTCGAAGAAGCCGATTCCCCTGGACGTATCTATACCGAGTAGAGCCGTGGCTGCTGTAACGAAAAGTACCAGTATCAGCACGGCTGCGGGTAAAGTGCTGTTGGCAAGCCGGCTGAGGCGAGTGAATCGCTCGGCGGATATGCTGTCACGCACATGCTGACGTCGCGCGCTTATTTTCTTTTTCTTCAGGACCACTTATCGACCTTCGAACGTTATGTCATTTCCTTGTTTTATCGTACGCCTGCACAATGTCCTGAACCAGTTTATGCCTCACAATGTCGATTTCTTCCAGTTCGACAAAGCCAATTCCGTCTATGCCCTTTAGTCTCCGGCAGGCGTCTATCATTCCACTGATCCGGCCTTTTTCCAAATCGGTCTGTGTGATGTCGCCGGTGATAATCATTTTGGAGCGGCGCCCCAGTCGCGTCAGCACCATGAGCATCTGTGAGGACGAAGTATTTTGAGCCTCGTCACAAATAATCACCACTTCATTCAGGGTTCTGCCCCGCATAAACGCAAGCGGGATAACTTCGATGATATCCATCTCTATGAACTTTCTCATCTGAGCAAAGTCCATCATATCTTCGAGGCTGTCGAAAAGGGGTCTTAGATACGGGTTGACTTTGGCCTGTAAATTACCGGGCAGGAATCCTAATTTTTCTCCGGCTTCGACTGCCGGCCTTGCGAGAACAATCTTTCTGATTTGTTTTTTCTTTAGCATGGAGACCGCCATGGCGACGGCAAGGTAAGTTTTTCCGGTACCTGCCGGCCCGATGCAAAAGGTCAGGTCGTTGGCGAACATTGTTTCGACATATTTCAACTGGCCCCTTGTCACAGGTTCGATGATGCCCTTACCGGAATAGACTACGACAGCTTCACTTCCAGCGGTATCAAGGCTGTTTTGTGCCTGGGTCATCAATTCGTCCACGTCCGATTCATTGAGTGAGCCGCGGCGGACCAGCCGTTTTTGCATTCTGTCGATAATGTCAGCGGTGCGCTCGACACTTTTCTTCTCGCCGGTGATTATCATATTACCGTTGCGAGCGGTGATTCGAACATCCATGGCGGCGCGCAAGGCTTTCAGATGCGTATCGGCGGGACCGAAAAGCTCCGGTCGCTGCGTTTCAGAGTCTAATTGTATCTTAAACTCCAATAGTCTTCCTCATCGACCCATGGTCAGCATAAAAAACAGATACGCCACGGGAGCGGTAGCAAGCGGCGAATCTATTATATCCAATATCCCGCCAAATCCAGGAACAATTTGGGCCGAATCCTTTTGCTCGGCGTCGCGTTTTATCATCGACTCGGCCAAATCCCCCAATTGGCCCAGGAGTGCAAAAACCACACCAAAAATTATCGCAAACGACAACCTCATTATACCACAGAAATGCGAAAATACGACAGCGACAATCGAGGCAAAAATAACGGCACCGGCGAGGCCCTCCCAGGTCTTGGAGGGGCTGATTTGGGGAGAACACTTGTGCTTTCCAAAAAGAGTCCCGATTGTGTAAGCCCCTATATCTGCAGACTTTACGGCGAATACAAACATAAGCAGGCACCATACGCCAAAATCAACCCGTACGCCAAGGACGAAGCCGCTGAGAAGACCAAGATAAAAAACAGCGAAAAAACCGGCAGCGCAGTTCGCCATCGCATCGGCGGCCCCGAAACGCAGCCCCTGATAAAGCAGGACCGCAAGCAGCGAAAAAGCGGAAACAAAGAGCATATAATAAAGATGAAAATCGAGTGGTTTGCCAAAGAACTGCCGCCAGTACCAACCGGTCGCAAGAAGAATTGCAGCAGTGATGACAATTGGCCTGAAAACCTTCGCACCGGTACTGGCCATCAGATGAGCCAACTCCAATTGGGCCGGGATTGCCAGCAGAATTATTAGAAGGCAAAGGATGGTTGCCTGTATCGGCCTGGTAGCAGTGGCCAAAGTGAGTGAACCGTCCAAGTAGCCGTCAAGAATCATCAATCCCGTAAAGGCCGCTACCATCAACGTTCCGAAAAGTAATCTGTGTTTAAGCATAGTCGGTTCTGTTAACCCCGCCCCTCCGAGGGACGGGGTGAATCAGCGTGCCGGGATTTGATGTCGCCGAATCGCCTGGAGCGCCCGGCGTATGCTCTTACTGCCTCGTCCAGGTCGTCGGCATCGAAATCGGGCCAGAGGGTTTCGGTAACGTAAAACTCCGTGTAGGAAACCTGCCAGAGCAGAAAATTGCTGATTCTCATCTCGCCGGACGTGCGTATGAGCAAATCAGGGTCATGCCAGCCGGCGGTATAAAGATGATTGCTCACACAAGCCTGGTCAATGGCATCGAACTGGAGCTTGCCGTCTTTGTATTCCTGCGCGATTTTTTTTATTGCGTCAACGATTTCCGTCCTTGCTCCATAGTTCAAGGCCAAACCCAAAACCATGCCGGTATTGGCACTGGTCAGCCTTACAGTTTCGGCTAATGCGTCGGTAACCATTTTGGGCAGTCTCTTTGTTTGACCCAGATGCAGGAGCCTGACATTGTTCCGCATAAGATTCGGCCGTATCTCTGCAAGATACCTCGAATACAAGTACATAAGGAAATCGACCTCATCGGCGGGCCTTTTCCAGTTTTGCATGCTGAACGAATACAGAGTAAGGTATTCGACGCCCATGTCCACGCAACGTTGCGCAACCGTCTCAACAACTTTTGCTCCTTGCACGTGGCCCTCGAACCTGGAAAGGCCCGCATTTGTGGCCCATCTGCCGTTGCCGTCCATGATGATTGCAATGTGCCGCGGAATGCCGTGAAGATTCAATCCGAGGCGTTCGGCCGCCTGCCGTCGTTTCTGCTCAAAGCCTGGACTCAAGATATCACTTCCTGAAAATAGTTTGACTGCGTTTTGGCCCGACACCGATAATAGAGACAGGCACTTTAATTATTTCTTCAACAAGAGCGACATAATCGCGCACCTCCTGCGGTAAATCGTCAAAAATCTTCACTTCCGACAGGTCCTCGTCCCAACCGGCGGTTATTTCATAGACACATTCGGCCTTTTCCAATTGAGCGACATCCGAAGGAAAGAAAGTCATTTCATTGCCGTTGATTCTGTATGCCCTGCAAACCTTTAACTCTTTTAGCCCGGCAAGGGTATCAAGGTGCATCATTGCGACCTCATCGATTCCACCTATCGCGGCGCTGTATGCCGCCGCCACGGCGTCAAACCACCCACACCTTCGCGGCCTTCCCGTGGTGGTGCCGTACTCGTTGCCTCTGTCGCGAATGTACCGGCCCGTTTCATTGTCCTGCTCGGAGGGGAAGGGCCCGGCACCGACCCTCGTGGTGTATGCTTTGACAACACCGATAAACTTGTCCACCCGGGCGGCGGGAACACCACAACCTGAAGCCATACCCAGGGCGCTGGCGTTGGAGCTTGTAACAAACGGAAACGTGCCGTGGTCCAGGTCCAGCAGGGCTCCCTGAGCGCCTTCAAAAAGGATGTTTTTACCGGCCTGAATCGACTCGTGCAGCAAGCGAGTTGTGTTGCCAACGAACGGCACCAGTCTTTGGGCATATTCGGTGCATTTGGCGAAAATCCCGTCGGTTGTGAGCGGCTCAGCATCATATAGCGCGGAAAAGATTTTGTTCTTGTGTTCCACGATCTTTTCGAGCTTCGGTTTCAGAGCGTTCATATCCCGAAAATCGGCCATTCGGACTGCATAGCTTCGTCCAACCTTATCGGCGTAGCACGGGCCTATACCGCGGATTGTAGTACCCAACTTGGCTTTGCCGAGGGCCTCTTCCCGCAACCGGTCCTCCTGCTTATGGTAATCGAGCACAACGTGTGCGTTCTCACTGATGAACAGTCGGCCTTCGATACTGATGTTTTTTTCGGCCAGGCCGTCAATTTCCTCTATTAATACAGCGGGGTCAACGACCACGCCATTGCCTATCACACAGCAGGTCCCGGGACGAACGGCGCCGGAGGGCATAAGATGAAGAGCGAATCTCTCGTCGCCGATAACAACCGTATGGCCTGCATTTGCACCTCCGTTGAAACGGACGACGATGTCACTATCGGCGGCAAGGATGTCAACGACCTTTCCTTTGCCTTCGTCACCCCACTGCAATCCGACAACGCAGTAATTCATTGCAATACCTGCCTTTGAAATCGATGACACATCATAATGACAAAAACATCAACTGATTCTGGCAATCAGCTCATCCAGTATAGCGGGCAAATTATCGTAGGTTCTGTCGCCGAGCTTCAAGTCGGCATCTACCCCCTGATAATCCTTGTATGTGATGACAAAGTACCCCTTTGAGTCGAAATGCGTCTTGTCTATTTTTTGAATTGAATCATAGGCGATCTCGCGCTTGGGCGTGATAAGACTGTTATCGCCGGCGACTACCTTTTTATCCTTTATTGCAAACAAATACAACCCCAAAAGTACAGCGGCACCTGCAAGGTACAGCGGCGCTTTGCGATTAAAGACCAGGGTACTGTCGGGCGCGCCGTTTTGGTCGGTGTGTTTTTTGATGAACGTTTCATTGCGATAGCCGTCGTATGCAAACCAGATTGCAAGGCCAACTAAAACAACGATACCAATCTTGAAATTGTTTTTCTTGTACTTGCTTAGCGGGGCCTCTATTGCCATCGGAAAAATCTCCCTTTTTCAATATATAACTTTGTCAAAGAAACTACCTTCTCTGAGCAATGGCATTGGCCAGCGGGCCGACAAAATTCGGAATTATTCTTTCGTCCATGAGCCGCTGAGCTATCACACATTGCTGGTTAAACGATTCTATCGCATCAAATTTCTCATCCGGCTTGGGATAACGCCGAACGGCAAAATACAGGCTTATCGGTTCGGCCTCTTTATATTTTTTATTTCTGACCTCGTAAACGCTGGTTCGTGATTCAACGCTGATTCTTGCCTGCATGCGGCAGTCCTCATCCAGAGCAATTACAACAGCCGGCGCAAAACCTATCGGCCTGGCACCGGGCACATCAAGAAGACTATTGAAGGGGGTTGAGGCAAACAAGGCCTCGGCGATAACCTCATCATGATTACCGCGATAATCGAAATCCATGACGAAGATGACGTCGAGCGAATCGATATCGAGCCGGCTGACACCAAGCATATACTCGGACAAATCGAGCACCAGCCTGTGGAGACCGTAAGCATCTTCCAAATCCACGGGGTTGGCACAGCCGCTGCAGATTCTGTCAAGTTCAAGCGTAACCCAGCGGTGCTTTTGGCCGCGGAGGTCTTCTTCCAGGCAGAAGTCGCCGTTGTCCCTGCGGTAGAAATTGCCCATCGTGGGAAACTGTTTGCCGATACGTTCAAAAAAAGTTAGAACAGTGTCCCGCTGCGTCGGCAGGTCGAGTTCCGTATTAACATGCATATCGACGTAAAAGTCGTCGCAAAGCGAACTGTAACTGCTAAACATTTTCACAAACTCCCAGAGAGTAACTCACCAAACCGGAACATTATCCCATAAAGCAGCAGGCCTGGCAAGAGACAAACTTTCTTACACAGCCGAAAAAATCTTCCCGGGTGCGGCAATTACCTCAAATCGGGGTCGGGCAGGGACAATTCCGCCACCAACGCTCCGATTGTTGCCAAAACTGCAAAAACAAACACCCGTGACATGCACTGTGTCACAATGCCACCTGCGTCAAAGGCACCGGCACTAATTATCACTGAAATGGCCGTATAAAGCAAGCCAACTGTAATACCGCAGACTGTCGCCGCTATGATACGTCTGCCCAAAGCCGCACCGCCGCAGCCCAAGCTTGCCACGGCCCCACAGACCAATGGTACAATGCCGCCAAGCCACCAAATCTCCTTAAGGCTCGGTACTCGACCGATACTCATTAAGTAGTGGTAATCTGCAAGGCCAAAAACAGCCACAGCCGCAACAGCACACAGGCCCAGGTGCCAATATCGGGGCGTCAGAGACCGGCGAACCTGCGATATCTTTTGCATTCTGCGCCTAATGGTCAAAGGCCAATTATAGAACAAACAGAACACACAATGCTCTAAAAGCGCTCCACGCTCACCAAACACCGGAACTATATGTGTCGCGTCGGTCGCCCAGTGGCCGGCCATAAAACGCGCAAGTGCGGGATAATGATAGGCCATCTGGATTGGAAAGGCCAGGTAGCCTATATACTTGAAGAAGCCCAGGAAGACGGCGATGTTGTAGTCCCTGAAGTTTCGCTCTTTGATGACCATGTAAAGCACGTAGAAACCTCGAACAAGTGAACCCGGCGATATTGGGGTAATCTGGAACAGAACCAGGATCGCCCCCACTTTCAGGGCTCTTTCTGTAGGGTCCATTGCGGGATTCTTGATGTAGAAAACAGATGCTACAAATACTGAAACTATTTGTGTTACCGGGAGGGTGCAAATGTGAACCGCGAGGCTCTTCAGGTATTTCTGTATGAAAGGCTCACCTATCCGAGAAAGGATGGTTTCGGAGTCTTCATCGCTGAGGATGTGCTTTTTTTGCCCTTGGGTTACCATGTCACGGAGCCATTGCTCGCGTAAGGCAGGATTGAAATATAATTTTATGGGCCGGATAAATATATATATCAGCTTTTCTTTTGCGAATTTCCCATCCGTCAGGAATCTATGCAGACCGGCTGGTAATATTGCCAATGGTAAGTGGCACAAAAATGCGCAGAGAGATTCGGCCACTTTCGCAGCCCGCTGTTCATCCATTCTGCCGGCCCGGTGCCAGGTGATGACTTTCTCATCAATTCTTGCTTCCACCGCCCGGGTAAAATAGCCCCAACTCGTCAGCATCGCGGCGTAGTGGGCGCGCCAATCGGCATGTGCCCAGAGCCGCCGAATGAGCTTGCCGAATAACGGTATCAGCCCAACCAGGAAAAATAGCATTATGCTAATCTTGCATGAACGGAATTTCTCTTCGTGACCCTCGTCAATGATGTTGCGCACCTTCCAGCCGGTTACCGCGCTTGAAAGCATCGTCCGCCACAAGCCGCCGTCGTAAAACAGGCGAATATGGTTATGTGTAATATCCGGCACAGAATTTCGATAGATTTTTTCACAGGCTTTCAGGTCGTCCAGTATTTGGCGCATGTCCGCAAATTCGCCTGCGTGTGTCTCAACAAACCGCTCCAAGGCGCTCATACTGCCGCGGTCAAACTGCACGATACTGCCGCGCTTTAGGCCGGCCAAGATGAGCTTAAAGTCGCCCGGGCTCATCGGCGCCAAAGGCAAAAGCGCCAAGCCTGCTCGGAAATCGACCGCCACCAGGCCGGTTTGCGGGTCATCTTCAGTGCTTGTGCGTTTGAGACAGTTCGGCTGACTCTTACAGGTTGACCACTCGTACTGCCTTGCGAACTCGTGTGCCCCCATATCGTGCAGCAGCTCCACGAACTCGGCCATGAATCGCCGTTTGGCGCGGTACTCAGGGGAACCGAGCTGGGCTTTGTCAACAGATATGCCCTTGCGCCAAGCTTTCAGCAAGTCCAGGTGGTCATCAACTTCCAGCCACCATGTGCGGCCATCGACCCATTCACTCAACTCGGCGCAACTGCCGAGGTTGTGCTCAATGAACGTGGCGTGGATATCTGCCACCGCGTTTTCGTCGCTGAATCGGATTTTTGCGGCGCGGCGGATGAATTTTTGCCAGAGGGCGCCGGCGCGGGCCGCTGCGGGATTGCACTGAAGCTGAAAGGGCCCCTGAAAGCCAAGCCAGTAGAGTGCATTGCGAAAGAGGCATGAAAAGGTCGAAGGTGGTATGAGAATTTTCATCGCGTAAACGCCGCCGACCTCGATGCCGCCGACAGGCCCTTGCGAGGCAATTTCCAGTACCTTGACTCGGTACACCTGCCCGGCAAAGCCGCCGCCGACAAACTTTTCAACGACTAAGCGGACCTCGGCTTTATTGGTCCCCGAAACCTCGGTTATCTCATAGACTAACTCGGCCCCGGCGTCATAGCGGGCTATTCGCCGCGGGCGGTGCAAGTTTGCGGCGCGGAACTTCTCGGAAAGCTTGGTGCACAGGTCAACAGAATACTCGGCTGCCATAATCTATCCTTAACCCAAATTGCCAATCCATAGCCGGGCACATATCTGCAATATGCAGGCTGCATAAACCGCGGCCATCAGGTCGTCGGCCAAAATCCCCCAGCCGCCGGGCAGTTTCTCGAGCAGCCGGCACGGCCAGGGTTTGACTATGTCGAACAAGCGAAATGCCAGGAATCCGACCGCCACCGTAACAAGAATTTCCCGCCCCCCTGCCGCGTATGCCCCTATAAACACCAGCGCCTGACCGGCCACTTCATCTACCACGACCTCGCGCGGGTCCCGGCTACCGGTCTCGGCAATTACGTCGGGGGAAAACCATACGCATATTGTGGCGGCATCAAGCGCAAGAAGACATAAAATAATCCACACAACAAACTTCGGCGCGCCAAAATAACACAATAGACCGAAAACTACCGCAGGAGCCAGCGACCCCCATGTGCCGGGGGCCAAAGGCAACCAGCCCAGTCCCAAATATGATGTAAACAATCTTTTATTCACAGCAATTCGTTATTGACCGTCAATCAACAACCAACATCCACCGTTGAAAGCGTGCGAAAACTGTCATTCTGAACGAAGCATAGCGAAGTGAAGAATCTCTTTCCAACGAAAAACCAGAGATTCTTCGCAGAGCCTGTCCTCGAGCGAAGCGAAGGGCTCAGAATGACATCTGTCGTTTGACTTGCGACAGACCACTAAATTTCCTCTAACATCGACAGGCAGTACCAGTCGGTCATGCCGGCAATGTAATCACATACCGTCCGCTCCAGCCCCTCAGCCGATACAAGCTGCCTGTAATATGGAGGCATTAACTCGGTCTCGGCGCAGAATTTTTCAAATACCCTTGTTAGCCATTCAGCCACATCTTTATTTATTCTCTGCAGCGATTCGTGCATATACATATTCTCAAAGAGAAACTCCTCAAGCCGAACCAGATTCGTCGCTGCAACATCACTGAGTCTTATCAGTTTCTGCGGTGTGGCATACACTTCGGGCAGGGATTCAATACCAGCAGCCTTAATAGCTTCTTTGCTTGCCTGCAGGCAGTCGCTGACGAGCATATCAATGATTGATTTTGCGGTCCTTATATTACGGACGGCGCCGTCGGTAATGGCCGGTGCGTTAATTTTGGCCTGGGCATCGGCGAACAGCTTCACATCTTTCAGTTGAGCTTCATTGATAAGGCCTGCCCGCAAGCCGTCTTCGAGGTCGTGGCAGTTGTAAGCGATGCGGTCGGCGATGTCGGCAATCTGTCCTTCAATCGAGCAATGCGCCTCGTTGAAGTTATCGGCGGCAGATTCGTCATAGGGGCCGTGATGTCTGGCGATTCCGAGGCGGGTTTCGTACATCAAATTCAAGCCTGCAAAGTCGGGATAAGGGTGCTCAAGCAAATAGACGATGCGAAGCGCCTGGCGGTTGTGTTCGAAGCCGCCGAAGGGAGTCATCAACTCGTTTAGGACCCGCTCGCCTGCGTGGCCGAACGGGCTGTGGCCAAGGTCGTGGGCAAGGCAAATAGCTTCGGTGAGACTCTCATTCAGGTTCAACACCCGGGCGATAGTCCTGCCTATCTGCGCGACTTCGATGCTGTGTGTGAGCCTTGTTCGATAATGGTCGTTGACGCCTGGCATAAAGACCTGGGTCTTGCCCTCAAGCCTCCTGAAAGCCGCCGAGTGCATTATACGGTCCCGGTCTCTTTCAAACGCGGTCCTGTAGGGGTGCGGCTTTTCCTCAAATCGCCTTTGTCGACTCTGGCCTTCACTAACAGCATAACAGGCAAGCTCGTCAGTCATTTCTCACACTTTCTAATGCTCTGTTGAAACCTTCTATATGTCATTCTGAGTCACCCTATCGTCATTCTGAGCGAAGTCCTGCGTAGTCTTGACGAAGCAGGACGCAGAGAAGAATCTCAATCCTTCGTACATCAGAGATTCTTCGCTCCATTGTCCCGATGTATCGGGACTCAGAATGACAACTGTGTACGCTCCGTTCAGAATGACAGTTTTCACACGTTTTCAACATAGCAACTCTTTAAGAAACCAGACCGTCCGGCGCAGGATTACTATACAGCAGTTGGGCCTCTGGAGGAAGCTTTTACAGGTTTGGCAGGTTCTTTTCAAGACTTATTTGTTTGAGCCGGTCATACAGTTCGGTCATGCTCTGGCTGATAACATCGGTGCCGCTGCAGACGTGCATGAAATTCGTGTCGCCGTCCCATCGCGGTACAACGTGGATGTGCATATGCCCCGGCAGCCCCGCGCCGGCGCATCTGCCGAAATTCATCCCGATATTGAAACCGTGCGGCGAAATTGCGGCACCCAGCGCCGTCTGGCAATCCCTGCAAAGTTTGGTCAGCTCCAGCAGTTCATCATCGGTTGCCTCACCGAGTGCTTCAATATGCCGCATCGGCGCAATGAGCAGATGACCGTTGTTGTAGGGAAACCTGTTAAAGACCACGAGGCAGTGCGGCGTCCGCCAGAGTACAAAGTTGGATTTGTCCAGGGCAGGTTCTTCGCTGTAGCCGCATATAAAGCAGCCGTTTGGCTCGCTCAAGGCCTCAATATATTCCATTCGCCACGGAGCCCATAGGTTTTTGCGTTCCAAAGACTCAAACCTCCACCGATTATTGGCCAAGCAGCTTGATACTTACCTTTTGGTCAACAGTTATGGTCGGCACCGTATCCCCTAAAGGCATCATAAAACCTGCATCGATGTGGACCTTGTAGTGTTGCTCCTCGCTTTCCAGGGTACCGGTATCAATGTTAAAAATTTGTCTGCCGGCCCCTTCAAGCGAACGAAACTTGAATTTCCGCAAAAAACCGAACATACCCTTCATATTGAATTTACCCTTATATGGTTTGGGCCAGTTCTTCACACATGAATCGCTGAGCTTATAGGAGCTGGTAATCACCGCCTTTCGGCCGGAGTCCGTTTCCTCGACTTCGGCGAGGGTATAGGTGGTTTCTCTGGCGGCAGGTATTGGCATAGGCAGAGGTATAAACTGTTTCGCTTTCCAGCTCTGCCCGGGCTCAACACCGGCGACGGCGTCTTCAATGCTCGCAATCGAATCCCACAAATGCCACTGCAAAAACGAAAAGTCGGTTATCATGTCGGGATTCTTTATTCGGCCCTGCCTGCCCGTTTTCGATGCAAACGCCCCCTCGCCCAGCCGCCTCACAAGTGCCTTAAGGTCGGTGTAATCTTTGATCCGACCGGCCGGAGTTATCCGGAACGTGAAACTCTCTCCTGCAAGGCTTTCGGCGGCATCACGCGCAGAAGACTTCCGCACAAGAGAAGTGCGAGTAACCTTGGCAGATTCACATCTGCCCTCTATGGTGCTCAGCCCGTAGGGATCGAACTCAACAGGCTTGTATGCGATTACGAACACGACTTTTTCGGACATCTTCTGGGGTTTGCTTTTGTCGCCCTTTAGCGCTGAGCCGGTCGAGTCGAGGTTGACCTCGACATCTCTGGCCGAAACCAGCTTGTACCGCAGCACAGTGCCCTCACTAAAATCGACGGAAAGCAACTCTGTCGTGGTCATTTCGCTCTGGCGGCATCCCGCAAGGGCGAAGACTATGATACCTGTACACGTCAGACTAATAATCGTACGCAAGCTCAGGGCCTTTCCATAAAACCAGCCGAAACACTCAGCCTCGGTCGTACCGTCTCAACAGGTCAGTCAAGCATTTCCATTGTGGTTGAATAGGTAAGAACGATCGTCAAGAGGTCCGGCCCCTTGTCCGGCTTTTGCTTGGCGGATGGTTCGGCGGCGATATACTTTGTGACAAGTTTCTCATAGTATTTAGCCACTTTGCCGGTATCAAGGTCGAGTACCATTTCGCCGGTGTAATCCTCTTCGGCGTCAAACATGTTTGCGAAAAGTCCTATCCCTCCGGCGATTCTTGAAACGGTCCCCGGAGCGCTCGGACTTTCCTCAGCGTTCATATTTACAACAGCAATCTGACGTCCGTCCCGGCCCGTTACCTTTTTCAGGGCATAAGTCTTCTCGAAAGCCTTGGGCACCATCAGGCGCTGCTGGGGAGTCTCAATCCTGGTCCAACTGTCACCAGTACGAAGCAGGCGGTTATCGGTGTCCGGCAGAGACCGAATCTGGTGGCGTTTTTGGATGCTTTTATCGCTCAGAAGGGCCTTTGCCACTCTGTAGGCCTGGCCTCCGGTCACGGCTTTTCGGATATTCTCGGCATCGAGGACCCGGACACTGCCATCCGAAGCCAGTTTGATTTTGTAGCTCTTGCCAGGCAGTTTAGCGAGAGGCTTTTTCTTGTCGGCTTCTCTGCTGCTGTCGAAGTCAAACTTGACCTTGCCTTTGTCCTTTGCGAAGTACTTAAGGCCTTTTATCGTAATCCTGGCCACGCCACCGTTTTCGTCCACGCTTTCTATCTCTTGAATGAACTTGATTTGGGTGATTGTACTTCTCGGCTCCGACCTGACTTTGTTCAGTGATGGCTGCTCAAACTTGAAATCCTTGATATTCTCGTCGGTTACGCTGTATTTCGTCCTATCACCAACAGCAAATTTAAGCGCTAAATCCGCCTGTGGGGCACATCCCGCAAACAGTACCGACAGGCAAACAGCCACGATTCCAGCCCATTTGCCGCGTTGCCGCGTCGCAACGGGTGCGAAAACTCTCCGAGACATCTATTATCTCCTTTAAATTTGACCATAATGCTCAGTAATCTTACAACACGCAGTAATTATATTGTTATCGGCAGCAAAAGCAAGCCTTATTAGACGTAATTTGACAATTTTTTGGCGGCAGGGTATCTACCGGATTTTATGTCGTTTTGCATTTATGTTTGTAAACGGATACGTGGGATTCGTTGAGGCCGGATGGGTTGGGGCGCTAAAGTGGAAGATTGAAGACTACAACAAATCCCAGGTGCGGTCACGGATTGAATGAGAAGGTCTCTCTTTCTATTTTGCCGACATAGAATCTGCCGTCCCGCTGAACAAAGTTTATGACGGTATCGAGTTGTTTGTTTACGAATTGTGTTTCGTTTGCGACAACAGCTAATCCTATCACGGCCTGCGCCTTGCTGTCGTGAGCAGCCACCTCGGCGGCGGAGAAATTGAACCTGGTCTTGATTCGGCCGGTAAGACTTTTTACTATCCTTCTTTTGTCCTTGAGTGAGCCCATGCCGTGCAGGTGAATCTGAATTGTCAGCAGTCCGACAATCATTATGTGCTCCTGATACCGTCTAACCTTCTCATGGTCTCGGGTGGTATTTTCTGTGTATGCTTCTTAGCCGCTCCTGGTCAACGTGTGTGTAAATCTGCGTGGTGGCTATATCAACATGGCCCAACATTTCCTGCAGACTGCGCAGGTCCGCTCCGCCTGAGAGCAGATGACTGGCAAAGCAATGTCTTAATGTATGAACTGTCAGCTTACGGGGCATACCCGCGCGACGGGCGTATTTTTTGACCATGCGCCAGATATCTATCCTGTTCATCGCTCGGCCGGTGCGGGAAAGAAAAAGAAAATCACGGCTTTGGGGCTTGGTGAGCCTGGGGCGGAGGTCCTGCAGATACAGCCTGGTTACCTCGATGGCGACTTTGCCGAGGGGGATGATGCGCTCCTTTTTGCCTTTGCCTAAGCATCGCAGATAGCCGATGGAAAAATTCAAGTCGGAAATCTTAAGACCTGCCACCTCACTTGCCCGCATACCCGTTGCGTAGAGCATCTCGAGGACGGCTTTGTCACGAAGGTAAAAGGTGTCGCCGGCAGTCGGTGTTTCGAGCAAATCGATTACTTTTTCCTTGTTGCACACTACGGGCAGTCTCTGCCAACGCTTCGGCCCTTCGATGATTGATGTGAAATCTTCAGGCACCAGCCCCGTCAGTACGCCGAATCTTAGCAGCATTTTCACGGCCGCGAGGGCGCGGCTAATCGTAGTCTCGGCCTTTCTTTCCTTGCTGAGGGTCCGCAGGTAATTATATATCAAATCAGGCTCGATGTGCTCGAGTGTGGTAACATTTTGGGCTTTGCAGTACATTGCAAAGTGAGTCAGGTCTCGGCCATAAGCCAGACGGGTATTCTCGGCCAGGCCGGCCTCTACTGCAAGGTAGTCCAGGAACTGACCTATGGTTGTGCCGAGGGGGTCAGCGAGTAATCTATCCTGCAATGTTTGCAATTGCGTTGAAACCATGGAGGTTCTTCTGAAAACACCATATCACCGCTATATGGGCAGGTCTGTCCGGCGTAGCCGCCTGCCTTGCCTTTGTCAATATCGGCTCTGCAGAGCGAATACCTTTAATTGCCAAGGCCGTGAAAAAAAACGATTTTGACCCTTGAAGTTGTCTCACAATACAGATATAATCTGCAAAAACTTGCTCTGTAGAAAACATATCAGAATTGTCATTCTGAAGAATCTCGTACTCATGAATGAATGAGGTTCTTTCCCGGCGCGCCGGGACGCCTCAGAATGACAAAGGAACGGATAAAACATGAACAAAGATAAATGGGTATATCTGGCAATCCCGATAACATCGGTACTGCTGGCTGGACTTGCCGGTTGCGGCAGCGAAAACCAGATCGTTGACAGCGAGCCGGTTTGTCTGCGGACCGCCGATAAGAGTCGGATAATGGAAATCGCTGAGGACGTGCTTACAAGTATGAATTTCGTCATCGAAAAGTACGATGTCGAAACCGGCTTTGTGAAAACCAAACCTCTCAGGGGAGGTCAAATTTTCGAGTTTTGGCGGCGCGACAATGCCGGCCCGGCCGCTGCTGCTGAGGCAAATCTGCACAGTATCAGACGGAGCGCCGAATTAAGAGTCTCCGAAAGTGACGGTCAGGTGTGCACGACATGCCAGGTCCAAATTGAGAGGCTCTCACTGCCCGAGAAAGAAATTACGGGTATGAGTTGGCTGGCCGGTATGTTTACCGACAGCAGCCGAGCGCGACAAAAGTTAACGTTGCGTTCTGAGCAACAGGAGGGCATGGCCTGGATCGACCTGGGGCCCGACGCCGCCCTGGAAAGAAGGATTTTAACATCGATAGAAAAGAAATTTACCAAGCTCGAAGGGCAGAGATAGCATGAGGGTCTTAGTCGCAGGCGGCGCAGGATACATTGGAAGCAACATGACGGCGATGCTGGCGCGGGCCGGTTACGAGCCAATAGTCTTCGATAATCTGTCCAGGGGCCATAAAGCCGCGGTGAAAGATGCCGAGTTTGTCCAGGGTGATTTGGCCGATTACAATCTTCTGGTGGAAACTCTGAAGGAATACAAAATCGAAGTGGTCATGCACTTCGCGGCATTTATTGAAGCGGGTGAATCGGTCGAATTGCCGCTGAAGTATTACCGCAACAATGTTTGCAATACCCGGAACCTGCTTAGCGCGATGGAGGAAGCCGGTGTGACCAAATTCGTATTCAGCAGCTCCGCGGCGGTTTACGGCATACCGGAAAAAGTTCCAATAGTGGAAGATGCGCCTGCAAAACCTATCAATCCTTACGGCCAGACGAAGCTGGACGTTGAGAGGATGTGTCATTTCCAAAGCCAGACGGGCAAGCTGAGATATGCGACGCTCAGATACTTCAACACCTGTGGGGCCGGTGCGGACGGCACTTTAGGTGAGGACCATCGGCCGGAATCGCACCTGATACCACTTACGATCCAGGCTGCAATGGGTATAAGGAACGAAATTAAAATTTACGGCACCGATTATCCCACCCCGGATGGAACGTGCATACGGGATTACATCCATATCGAAGACCTTTGCAGGGCACACTTGCTTGCATTAGCCAAACTCGATGACCAGGCCGAGCTTGTTTACAATCTGGGCAACGGCAAAGGTTATTCGGTTCGCCAGGTAATCGAGACTGTCAAGAAGGTCTCCGGAAAAGATTTTGCGGTTCTTGAAGTTGAGCGTCGGCCCGGCGACCCGCCTGTACTGACTGCTGATGCATCGAAGGCACGTGCCCAACTCGGCTGGGAGCCGGATATTCCTAAACTGGAGGACATAATCGCCGGCGCCTGGAAGTGGCACAACGAACACCCGGACGGTTACGTGGATTAGCCTTTCTCTGTCATTCCCGCGAAAGAGGGAATCTATCTTAGCGAAGCAAAGAGAAAAGAACATAAAAATATTTGGGTTAATAATCATGGGCGAGTATTTTATAGGCATCGACATCGGAGCGACAAACGTCAAACTCGGCTGTTTCGACAGCAAGTTGAAAATCGTCTCGAAGACATCAATAACAACAGGGGCCGAGATGGGCCCGGATATTGTTATGGATAACATAGCGGAGGCGGCAAAGGGGCTTGTCACTGAGGCAGGTTTTTCGATGGACGATGTTTGTGCGGTGGGTTTGGGCGTGCCCGGACCTGCAAAGTACAGTGAAGGGATTGTCATATCTTCCACCAACATGCCTAAATTCAAAAATGTTCCGATTGTCCGGATGCTCGTAGAAAGGCTTGGAAAGAAGGTTGTGCTGGATAACGATGCCAATGTTGCGTGCTGGGGTGAGTACGTAGCCGGGGCGGGCAAAGAGGTCGAGGATATGGTCTTTTTCACGTTAGGCACCGGCATAGGGGGCGCTATCGTCAACCACGGCGAGTTGCTTACCGGCTGTGGTGATAATGCGACTGAGCTGGGGCACATAATAATCTATCCCGATGGCAGAAGATGTAACTGCGGCCAGCGCGGGTGCGTAGAGGCGTATGCATCCGCAAGCTGGACGGCCCAAAGGGCAACCGAGGCCATCCAGGCAGGTGCCGAATCGAGCCTGAAGGAGGTGCTTCGGGAAAAAGGTGAAATAACATGCAAGGATGTTTACGAGCATTTAGCCAGGGGCGATGAATTGGCAAAAAAGATAACCGACGAGACGGCCAAAGCCCTTGCGATTGTCTGTATAAATGTGCTCCATACGACCGAGCCGAGCCGAATCGTCTTTTCGGGCGGCATGATTGCCGCCGGCGATATCCTGTTGGACAGGATAAGGCATTATTTCAACGAAGAGATTTGGACCTTGAAGAAAGAGACGGTACAGATATGCTTTGCGACGTTGGGCGAGGACGCGGGCATCATCGGCGCCGCAGCACTTGCAAAACATGCTAAGGAACAGGGACAACTGGATTAAAGGCTTTTCTGTTTGTCTTCTTCTGTGAGGGCTTCGTTGAGTGAGCCTGAGCGGAAACCCTGCAAATCAACCGTTACGTACTTGAAGCCCAGCTCCTTTAGCTTTTCGACTATTTTTGTGCGTGTTTGCTGTGACATGATTTTTTCGATTTGGCCGGGGGCAACTTCGATTCGGGCGATGTCGCCGTGATGACGAACGCGGAACTCGACAAAGCCTAAGGAGCGCAGGTAATCCTCAGCTTCTTCGACCTGCTTTAATCTTTGTTCTGTCACTTCGAGCCCGTAGCTTATCCTTGATGCAAGGCACGGTGAGGCAGGGACATCGGCGGTGGCTAAGTTCAGCTTCCTGCTCAGTTCGCGGATATCAGCCTTGGTAAGCTTGGCCTCCATCAGTGGCGAGTGGACGCCGAAGACCTCGGCGGCGCGGTTGCCCGGGCGGAAGTCGTCCTTGTCGTCGAAGTTGCACCCGCAAAGTACGGCCTCAATCCTTTCCTCCTCGGCAATTTTGGTCAGGAGACCATACAGATGCGATTTGCAGTGGAAGCATCTGTCGGCCTTGTTCGCTGAGTACCCCACATCGTCGAGTTCATGCAACTGGATTTCGCGAACATTTGCACCGATCGTTTTGGCCATTTCCACAGCCTGGTTGTGCTGGCTGGCGGCAAGTGAGCCGCTTATGCCGATGCAGGCCAGAACGTTTTCAGCCCCCAAGATATCGACCGCCGCTTTGAGCAGAAACGTACTATCCACACCGCCCGAATAGGCAACAAGGACCTTTCGGAATGACATGAGAATTCCCTTGAGCGATTTGTACTTTTCGCTGACATCCATACAGCCGATGGAGGGAGTCGAACCCTCAACCTCAGCTTTACGAAAGCTGTGCTCTGCCATTGAGCTACATCGGCAAGACCGTATGTATTATATGCACATAGCGTTATCCTGTAAAGGATTTTGAACGTTGGTTGACCCAGGGACCCGGAATCCAGTCCGCTTGCCCCGCACGAAACCTGTCCTGAGTGTACTCGAAGGTTCTAAACTAAAAATTCAAAACTTTCTCTCCCGCACGGAGTCGTACCGGGCCCCATTTTGCGTTGTCTAGGAGCCTGTCGGAGAACCTGACGCAAATTTAGCACTTTCAGCACCCCATCT
>CAZLWL010000022.1:0-32621 GCA_964563335.1 uncultured Pirellulales bacterium | reverse complement strand
CAAAGCTATGCTGAAAAATTGAGTTGAAAAACAGTAAAATAAGTAAGCCAGAAAACAATTTCACACCCTTGGCGGCAATTGGTCCGGTTTTTATTAGAGGATAACAGGAAATTTTGGTATAATGTTCATTTCTGGAAATTGGGCTTGTGGGCGCGAGCAAGCAGGTATAAATTGGAAATATCGACAAGAAATATTTATAGGAGAAAATTATGAGAATTATTAAATTAATCGTAATTGTTGTTTTGTTTGTTTTTGGCAGCCAGTTATTGGAAGGGGCGGACCGAGCCCGGATAAAAGATAAGACATTAGTGGTGTGGACGGCACCTGCGAATTTAGAGCAGCGAGGTGGAAGTGCCCTGACAATCGATGACCTGGAGGGCCACTTTAATGGAATAGTATTTGGAGAAATTGCCAAAGCCAAATGGATGGCGGGCAGTGACCACTATCGAAGGAGCAAAGAGGAGCAGAAAGAGTATGGTAAAGAAACGGCAGGCAAAAACGCATTTGTTCAGATTGCTATAGTCTATAAGGGCGCCGATGTTACGATTTACCGCAACGCCAAGATATACGCCTCATATAAAATCGAAGAGAGGCGAGATTTTGGGCCGGGTAGTGTTGTAATGTTCGGCCAGCGCCATGCCGCTGGGCCCGACTCGGGGTATTATCAGGGTAAGATTGACGATGCGAGGATTTACGATGTAGCGCTTACAGCGAAGCAGATCGCAAAACTTAGGCCCAACAAGCTTTCTGATATCAAGCCGGTCGGTTGGTGGTCGTTTGAAAAAGGCTCAATCGCGGACCAGATGGGAACCTTCGGCGAGGCGTTCCTGGCTGGCCGAGCAAAGGTGGAAAAAGGTAAGCTGGTGCTTGGTGGGGAGCGAGCCGTAATGGTCGCTGCGCCAAAAGGACATTTTGCAGGTATGTTTTCAAAGCCGGGGCGGGTGACAGAACACGATACGTTGATTGACGCTCAGAAAAATTTACGTGAAAAATTGCTAAAGGATCCGTATCGGCCGGTGTATCATTTCGTCATTCCGGAAGGTTTCGGTGATCCGTTTGACCCGAATGGTGCGATTTTCTGGAAGGGCAGGTACCATCTTTTTTATATTTTTCAGGATACTCGGGGTCACTGCTGGGGTCATGTTTCCAGCACCGATCTCGTGCATTGGCGTCACCATCCCACAAGTCTCTATCCCGGTCCGGACGACCCCGACCGCGGCATGTTCAGCGGAAACTGTTTCCTCAACAAGGACGGTGTCCCGACCATGCTGTACCATGGTGTCGGTGCGGGCAACTCAATCGCCACCAGCAGCGACAAGCTGCTCGATGTCTGGGAAAAGCTGCCGAGCAACCCCATCATCCCAAATACGCCGGAACAAGAAGGTGATGATGAACGTGTAGCCGGCGTTCTGCCCTATGCGTCCTGGGACCCGCACGGTTGGCTCGAGGGCGATACCTACTACGCCATCTTCGGAGGACTTCGGCCCGCCATCTTCAAAGCCAAGACCCTCGACAAATGGGAGTACGTCGGCGATGTGCTGGCCCATGTCGTCGAGGGCGTCGACATCAATGAAGACATTTCGTGCCCCGACCTGTTCAAGCTCGGTGATAAAGATGTCCTGATGTGCATCAGTCACGACATGGGCTGCCGATACTACGTTGGGGAATGGAAAAACGAACAGTTCTACCCGGAGTCGCATGGGCAGATGAGTTGGGTGGACAACGACTTCTTTGCTCCCGAGAGTATGTTAGATGATAAGGGCAGGCGAATCATGTGGGCGTGGATATTCGACCGCCGAGAAGATGATACCGTTGAGGCAAGCGCCTGGTCGGGGACGATGAGCCTGCCGCGGGTTTTGTGGTTAGGCGCTGACGGCATGTTGCGGATGAGGCCGGCAGAAGAACTCGAAATGCTCCGCTACAACGAGCAGAGACGGGCCGGCCTAACTGTCAAGGCGGATACCGAGTTGCCGCTTAAAGGGATTGGCGGAAACAGCATCGAGCTAAAGCTCGAAATCGCTCCGGGGGACGCCGAGCAAGTCGGCATTAAGGTCTGCTGCTCACCGGACGGCAAAGAGGAGACCTTGGTCTATTATGATGCTGCCGATAAGAAGCTAAAGATTGATACGCGCAAGTCGAGCCTGGGTGAAGGGCGCAAGTCTATTGAAGCAGGGCCGTTTGAATTAGGAGCTGATGAGCTGTTGAAGCTGCAGGTCTTCGTCGATAAATCCGTAGTCGAGGTCTTTGCCAACAACCGACAGGCCGTTATGCGGCGGATATATCCCACTCGCGCCGATAGCCTGGGCGTGAAGCTATTCAGCAAAGGCGCTGGGGCAACTGTAAAGAAACTACAAGCCTGGGAGGTGATGCCGTCGAATGCTCACTGACAGATCGGAAGATGGGCAGGAAAACCTGCCCATCCTACAAAACTACAAAACTGCAATCGTGGTTAACAAAGGGCCGCATAAGCCTCATGCCTATAGTTAATATGAATTATTATGGCCTGTTGTTAAGTGTCAGATGCAGCCTGTTTCGAGCCAGTAGAGTGCAAAAATGGCAAAATCCACCAGGTTGACCTGGCCCCTGTCTTCGACGACCGGATCCATATCAGCACCGCCGCACCAGTCGGGGGCGGTACAGTCGAACATCCAGTGTGCAGCAATGATAACCAGGTCGGCTGTGTTGATTTCAATATTATCATCCAGATTGGCTCCACCACAATGTAGTCCGACTGTGTCCGTCGGCCCGGTAAATCCAGGCCCGCCGCCCGCAACGTAACCGTAGCTGGCACCTGAGGCGTCAGGACTGACCCAGAAGGCGTACAGCGAACCGTCGGTCAGAGTGAACCGGAACCGAGTCGATTGGCCTTGAAGGGCGGAGAGATCGTCGTTTGGGTCCCAAGTCACCTGCTTACACGTCGTATCGGATGAAATCGCATCACAGTTGGCGAGGGTGAAAGGCGAGATCACTTCGCTGGCTTCATTCAACACCTCAACTTTCAGCTCGCCCGAGGGGCAGTCCGTGTTGACGAACAGGTACTTGCCCTGGAAAGTCACAGGTCTCGTGGTGAGCGTTTCGGCACTTGGGCCTGCGTCCATCGAGGCGAAGCCGTCGCGACGCAGCACGTGGAGGTTGGTGAACCCCTCGCCCCCCGGCCAGTATTTTGAATAGAAGTAAAGCTTATCGCCGACGATAAGGGGCCCACCGGCGGCAGATTGGATATCGGAGGATTCCTGTAACGGTTCCAAAGGCGCCTCGCCGCGCGGATCGAAACAGAATGGGCGGCGATCAGGGCGGTCCCAGTGGAAGCCGTCACGGCTGAATCCGAGCGATATTATGTTTTTATGGCCCGGGTCGCCCTGGAAGACGCTGAAAAGCCCCAGCATCACACTCTCGTAAGGTGCCGCGTCCAGGTTGTACAACTGCGCATCGGGAGGGTCGCCTTCCCATGGGTGTTTCGGATCACAAGGATCGGCGCCTACCCAGTACACATACTCACCCTCAACCTGATCTTTCTGGCAGTATTTGATCTTGCTCATCAGGTTCGCCGCTGACGTTCCTTCGACGTAAGCGCGAACTCTATAATCTTCTGGAAGGATCTCGAGCCGCTGGCTGCAAACCCACACATCCCTAAACGGGTTGTATAAGGCGGTTGTCCGGTCCCCCCAGACACTCTGAGGAGTACCCTGCGGTGCGGACCAGCTAATGCCATCAGCGCTGATGCGATAGCAGAGTTTCCAGATTGGATCGTCGCCCTGCATGCCGAAATACTCGGTGGCGAACCATTTGAATCGTTCCCCGGCCACGGCGTTCTGGTCCATCCAGATGACGGAGGAGTCGTGGGTGACATCCAGCACGATGTTCTTGCCGCTACCATAATTCGGCTTGTCCCAGTTCACGCCGTCCAGGGAGGTAGCCAGGGAAACCGGCCCAAGGCCTCCTTCCTGGTCGTTTATCACACCATCGTGGCAGGAGTACCACAGTTTGAAAAGACTGTCGTCCGGGTCGTACCACGCTCCGCCGCTGGACGGGATCGCGTAAGCTTCCCATGTCCGGTCGGCTTGAATCACCGGGTTGCTGGCGTGGAACTCAGGCAGGTGGAAGGTTCGAGTCATCGTAGTCGTCTCGACAAGGAAGTCATCGACAAAGAACTGGCGCCCAACATCGATAGGAACCACCGCAGGCGGATTATCGAGGTAAGGAACCGGCATCGGTTCGTAAGGTATTGAAGGATACTGTGGCGGCCATGTGTACGGCAGCACGATACCATTGTAGAGGGTCTCACCCGGGGGCAGGTCGTTGTCAACAACAGTAGCGGTCACGTTATTCTCGCCCACGAAGTTTACATCTGTGGAGTGGCCGGGGTAGGAAGATACAAGGAGTATCGTGTGCTCTTCCAACAATTCCGGCAGGTCATCGGAGATGTCATCGTCAATAGCTTTGAAGACAACCGTTTGCGGAACGTCCCAGTTGCCCGTATTGAAAGTTAAAGCGATACTGCCATTGGGGTCGGTACTCCCAAGGAGTGTAAAATCCTCACTCGGGCCGCCATTATTGGGGTCAACCGTAACTGTTATCGTGGCTCCCGGTGGTGGCTCGTACCTCAAAGAAACGCCAAAGTTGCCTTCAGTTTCGCCTGTTTCATAGACGAGCATCACGTTCGGGTCAATGGCGATAGGACTATGGGCGAGGCAGCCCAGGCCTTCACAGTTGCCGCCGGCAGCGACGGCTTCGGCAACTGTATCGAATGGCGGTTCTTCATCCGGTTCTGCATCCGGGAAGGCTATCATGATAAACGCTACTCCTTCCCCTTCCTGCTCAAGATAGAGCTCAAAGGTGAAAGTGTCACTGTCCAACATCGCCTGGGTAATCGTAAACACAGCACTGCCGCTTGACACGTCGAGGTACTTATCTCCTTCCCCACTGGCCCAGACGCAGCCAGGAGTCCCATCCCTATCCCCCCCCAAAGCAGATCTCGACCCAGTCATCCACATGAGGACTCAGGTCAAACCATTCACCGTTTTCGTCATAGGCATTCACGATGACCTCATCGCCGTCCCCTGCATCCGTTGGGCAAACCACGAGGCAGGAAGGCCAAGCTTCAGCTTCGCCAGCGGTGCCGAGGCATAACATTAACACCATAAAAAACATTATCAATTTTTTCATAATTTTAATCCTCCATTTGCCTGTACGTTTCCATTTAGTTCCAACTCTCCATTTTGCGTTCATTACAGGCTTCGAACAGCTCAGAGAGCGCCTGCCCCTTACAGGGGGCAAACACAAATCAACTTTTCAACTTCTTCCTCTTTCGTAGCTTACGATAAATTTCAGTTCTTTGAGAATCAGCATAATCTCCTCCGGGAAATTGTACGTTCTCATCATTTTCTACTTTGTAAGCCACAGATCTATATTCTCTAATATAGGCTTTTCACTTTCTGCTGTCAAGAAAAATTTCGCCTTTTAGAAAAATTGAGAGTATTATCCTATATACAAAATGGGGGGAGCACATCGAGGCGGCGTTTTTGAAAAATTGATAGTGTATCGGCCTGTTCCCCGAAAACTGGTCCACTATTTATGCGAATTTAAAGTTTCATTGACCTGCACCCAATTCCTGGAACTGAGCCGTAGGCGAAGAGGAAGGAATACTGGTTTGTCGTTTGCAGACGAGTTCCAGTCCGAACTATGTAAACAGTCAAAATTCATATGGTCTTAATCAAAAGCAAATTGCCCGCTGTACACAAAAAAAAGGCCTCGAAATAAATCCAATGCCCTGAACGCCGTAGTCATTGTCCTGAACGCTACCTAAAATAACACCACAGTGAATCGTTTCGAGCAACGTCAACATTTGTTGCGGCGGCATTAGGCCTGTTGCCGTCCGTGAAGTAGAACATCTCGTTTTTCTTACGATATTCAACGTGACCGTCGCAAAAGGCTATGTTGGCGCCATCGTTATGACGATACGCCGGCGCATCGCCCTGAGGGCCTTCATGAGCATATCCCTCCCAGCCGAAGATTTCTCCATGTACGTCCCACTGGTTAACGTAATTTCCCTGGTAACCTCCCTGCCAGTCTACATAACTGGCACCCGGATTTATGGCGTCGGTGAACAGTATTTTCCCGGCCGGTCTTTTAATCTCATCAACCGGGACACCCTTAATCCATATTATGTCCTCCATAGCCAGTGCCCCGGTCGAGGCATCGCTGCCGGTGTCCTCAACTGCCCGATGCCAATCAGTGACGTTGACGCCATAACTTGTTTGAAGTATAGTTCCGCCGCCAGATGCGGCGGCTGCCACCGAGGCCTTTTTGCTTGGGTAACTGGGACATCTGAATTTCCGGGGCAAACCATAATATGTAATAGCAAGATTGCTGCCCAGATTATATCCCAAATTCTCTACTGCGGTTTGGTCCAACAACTTAATAAATGCATTGTTGATGCACCACACCGGGTAGGGCGGTCTAAACACCGTCCCATCGGGCAGCGTAACATCGAATCCCCCGCTGTCTAACAACTCGTAGTCACCATTCGCAGCGACAAAGCGACCGTTGTACAACTGGGCATGCATAATATCTGCCAGGCTTAATTGCCTGAGGTTACTTATGCAGACCGCCCTTCTGCCGGCTTCCTTGACCTTATTCAACGCCGGCGTGAGGATACTAAGCAGCAGAGCGATAATGGCAATTACAACCAACAACTCAATTAGTGTAAACGCTTCACTGTTACGGAATTTGTATTGAGATTCTTCGCTGCGATCATCGTCAAAATATTGGAAACCATAAAGACGAGGATTCGGCGCTATCGTGGGAATGACAAAACCCGTAACTGTTTTTTTTATTTTGGATCGGAATTCCTCCATTACCAGCTTCAGGGCCTCTTTCATAGTATATCCTTTATGCCACAAAAAATCAATGGTACGACCAATCGCTACCATAGGATTTCATATAACCGCTACCGGGACCATTCCATTGGTCCTCACTGTAGCCGACACCGCCCAAATTCCCATTCAGGTGGCAGCGGCGCATCTACCTGGAAGTTCGTACAGCACTTTTTCCGACTGTGTCCGTCGGTCCGGTAAATCCCGGTCCGCCGGCCCCCACGTATCCGTGGCTTGCGCCAGATTTGTCGGGACTTACCCAGAAAGCGTACAGCGAACCGTTTCTCAGATGGAACCGGAACCGTACCGGCTTACCGGCAAGGACTGCAATATCTTTGTTTTCTTGCCAATTCACCTGCACCAGCGTCTTGTCGTTAGAGACCGGTTCACAATTCTTTAGAGCAAAGGGCTTAATCACCTTGCCGTCTTTGTCTAACACTTCGACTTTCAACTCGCCCTTGGGACAATCGGCGTTGACGAACAGGTGCTTGCCCTGGAAGGTAACAGGTCTCGTGGTGAGCGTTTCGGTTTCTTCGCCTGCATCCATCGAGGCGAAGCCATCTCTACGCAGCATGTATAGGTTGGCGCCACGGTTAGCCGAGGACATTGCATAGAAATAAAGCTCATCGCCAACGACCAGGGGCCCGCCGGCGGCGGATTGGATATTGGAGATGACCTGCCGCACTTCAGGCTCTCCTGAATCGTTGCTGTGGTTGAGGATCCATCCCTCGCCTCGCTCATCGTAAAGGAATGGTCGGCGGTCCGGGCGCCACCAGTGGAAGCCGTCACGGCTGAATCCGGTCAGCACCAGGTTTTTATGGCCCGGGTCGCCATGGAAGATGGTGAAAAAACCCAGCATCAGGCTTTCGTAAGGTGCCGCGTCCAAGTTGTACAGTTCCGCGTGGTTGTTACTATCGATCCATGGGTGGCGCGGGTCGTACCTGTCCGCGCCGGTCCAAAGCACAGACTTTCCCTCAGCTTGATCATACTCGTTGTACGTGACCTCGGCCATCATGTCCTTGGCTGTCGATGCTTCCAAGTAAGAACGGCTTCTTCCTATAGAATCAGGATCGTCCCCGCGCCCCTCGGTTCGCTGGCTGAACACCCACACTTTACGAAACGGATTGTAGAAGACAGTTGACCGGTCGCCCCAAACTTCTTGTTTTGCCTGCGGCTCAGACCAGTGAATACCATCAGCGCTAATGCGATAGACGAGTCCCCACATTGCATCGTCGCCCCGGAAGCCTAAATACTCAGTTGTGAAGTACTTGAATCGTTCCTTAGAGTCCACTGCGTCGTGATCCAGCCAAACCGTGCTGGAGTCGCGGGTGACCGACAGCACTATGTTCGTGCCGTCACCCATATTTGGCTTGTCCCAGTTCACGCCGTCCGGGGAGGTAGCCAGGCAGACCGGTCCCCAGCGAAAGGGCCTGCCGTCCACCTCACCGGGGCGGCAGCAGTACCACATTTTGAAAAGACCGTCGGCCGGGTCGTGCCACACTCCGCCGCTGTAAGGGGCAACGTACCGCTCCCATTCCCTGTCGGCACGGATCACGGGGTTGTTGGGGTGGCTTCTGGGCAGGTGGAACCGACGGTCGAGGGTGGTCTGTTGAATGAGGAAATCGTCAACAAAGAGCTGGCGCCCAACATCAATAGGGATGACCGCAGGCGGATTCTTAAGGTAGGGAACCGGCATCGGGTCCCGCGTCAGTTCACCATAATCCGGGGGCCATTGATCCGGCAGCACGATACCATTGTAGAGAGTTTCGTCAGCACTCGCCAGAGAAGTCAAGGCCAGCAGGATCATAGATATTAAAACCAACGCTTTCCAAGTCTTCATGGCATTTTCCTTCACCTTCGTTATATGACTTTAGGCCATCACTTCCTGTAAGCTAAAACTTCTCTTAATCAAAATTTTCGTTCTAAGGCAAGAATTTTTTTTCCATTACCTGCTTCCTGCCTCGCAGTAATTCAAACATCGCACCGACAAAAAGGTCCGTTACATCTATATTATCCTCGTAATTCATTTCTTCCGCGATGTCTATAATTTCTTTATCAATCTTTATGAACTCTACATGACCGGCTCCAAAGCCGGTCGTGAGACCATTTGGATGAGCCCAAACCGGCCCCTCTCCAAAAGGCAAGAAAATATCACAAATCAAGGCCCGCTTTTTTAAATCAACCAATTTCGTAGACTCCAATTCCAATTGGGGCATTGCCCTGATCTCCGCGAGAAGGCCATACATGTAACTGATCGCCCGTTCCTCATTCCCGGTTGGAGATTTCCAATCCCACCCGGTACTATGGTAATTCTGCAATATCTTGTTTTTTTGGGAGGGACAATAGAAAATCTCAGGATCATCGATAACATCTGTTCCATACAAACGACCCAGATTGACCCAACAGGGGCGTGGGTCATCTTCTGGGGCATAGGTTTGCCAGCAGATAAAATTCCAGGTTGCGTTCATTCCCCAGATGCTGGAGGGTATATTATCATCGAATCTCGCAGCATATACATAAATTCCGGTTAATAAACTTTTTACATGGGCTGCACAAACTGCTTTCCTTGCCTGTTCTTTAGCACTGCGTAAAGCAGGCGTAATGATGGACAGCAGCAACGCGATTATGGCGATTACCACCAGCAATTCGATTAGTGTAAAACCTTTTTTACTTTGCATAAGCATCCTTACCACGGGTTGGTCGCGGCCATGTCCCAGGCGTTCAGGGAAAGCACCTTTGCTGAGCCGCCCTTGCAAAACAGCGATACGCCTAATGCATCCTCGCGCGAGGGATAGATCCGTTGCGTGACGCATTGGCGGTCGTCGGCAAAGACCTCGATGATCGACCGGTCGATGAAGATGCGAAGCTTGAAAGTGCCGCCAGGCCCCATTTCAAACGGTGCCCGCTGAACGCGGACGTCGTCACCGCCTTCAGCTGTGTGTGGCCTACCCGTTCCGTACCGAACGTCCTTGTCCAGGCTGGACCTGGTAACGTCGAGGATAAGCTCGCTGGAGCCGGGCTCGTAGGCAACGATGGTCTCCTCCTCGCCCTGCGGCGAACGACGGACTTTAAGGCCTACCTGCGAAGCACTTCCCGGATCGATCTCCAGTTCGAGTTCCAGGCAATCGCCCGCGATGTCCTTCAACATTACTTCGGCGCCATCGGCAAGACTGATATCCTTGCGCGCGCGCGGATTTATGCGCAGCCGTTCGATTTCCTCGATCGGCTTGATCCTCAGGGTTCCGTCCTCGGCCAGCGTGAGGACCCTTGGCATGCTCATCACACCGGCCCAACCGAGTTCCTTCTTGCGTTCGACCAACACGGCCTCGCCGACCCAGGCGATGAGGATTCGCCGACCCCGGTCGTCGAGAAATGAATCGTTGGCGAAGAAGCGTCCGCCCGGCCAGTTCATCAAGGCGTGGCTCTCGGGATAGAACTGCTCGTTCTTCCATTCGCCGACGTAATAACGGCAGCCGAGAGGGTGGCTGATGCATACAAGCACGTCTTTCCCACCCAACTCGAACATGTCCGGACAGGAGATATCTTCATCTATAGGAATTCCGTCAACCGTATGTGCAAGCAGATTGCCTACATACTCCAACTTGTCCAGCTCCTTGCCTTTGAAAACCGTAGCACGATGCTTGGTTGGATCGCCGCCGAAGATAGTATAGTACGTGTCGCCTTCAACCCAGCCGTGCGGATCACACGGTCGATACTTTCCATAATCGGGCTCCTTGTTATTCAACTCCCGCACTACGGGGTTGCTGCTCAGCTTTTTCCACTCAATCAGACCATCATCCTGTGCTATTGCGACGCACCCGCCCGCATCCACGCCGTAGTAGAGGATCGTAGGTACGCCCTCCTTGTTGACAAAGGCGTTGCCGGAGTAAATCCCTTTGTCTCCATCGCCGGGTTCCAGAGCCGGGGGGAGGATCCGCCAGTGGAGCATATCGTTGCTCACGGCATGTCCCCAACAGTGCCCCTTCTCGTTTTGAAAGATGTACATCAGGTGATATTGGCCTTTCCAGAAGATCGATCCGTTCGGATCGAAGGGATGGCAGACCCCCTCGGGACTGACAAAATGGTAGAGCGGTCTATGTCGATCCCCGAGGAACTTCTGCCGGAGCGCCCGTGTTTGTTCGATCATCTGGTCCAGGTTTTCGTCCGTCCCGGCCTCGGCTGCTTGAAAGGGCAGTGTCACCATCGTTGAAATACCAACCGCTCCTTTTATGAATTGCCGTCTTTGCATTTTCATGATACATCCCCTAAATTTTCCAAAATTCGTTGACTATAAATTTAACCATGAAGAATGGAGGATTAAAATTATGAAAAAATTGATTTATTTGGTTGTAGTCCTGGCTTTTGGCCTGACGGTGGGCGTCGCCAGCGGGGTCAGCGGGGAAATGGTGAAAATCAACTTCCAGCCGGAATTTTCCGATGTTCCTGACGGTTATATCAGAGACTACGGCAAGAAGTTTTCTTCCCAGAATGGACTCCAATACGGATTCGATGAAGATATAACTGACAAAACGCGAGAGCGGTGGGTGGACCCGGATCAGCGGTATGACACACTTATTCAGATATTCAATACGGATTCGGATCTCCCAGACAGGACCTGGGAGATTGAACTTGTCCCGGGCCTCTATAACATCTTTATTGTCTGCGGAGACCCGGCGTTTACAGATCAGGTCAATTTCCTTGATATAGAGGGTACGGAAGTGGAGGATCCCGACGGCGAAGATAATTTTGATGAGTACACGCTGACCGATATGCCAGTCGAAGACGGTCGCCTGACCATTACGACGGGTGAGGAGCGGTACCGCAACAAGCTCTGCTTCATACATATTGAGCTGGCGGACGTACCGGCGATTACTGTTGACTCCAATGATATCCCGGTTTACGAACAGCAGGACTGCGCTCCCGGCGATCCCTGTGACTGTGGTCCGCCAGTGCCACCGAGCGATAAGCCTGACGGTCAGCTTCTGGTCAGCCTCGCCTGGCAGCCGGGCGATGGTTTGGGCTATCCCGCCTTCACTGCAACGGTTACAGTTGACCCCAACGTGGTGGGACCCGGCCCGCATGCAGACTTCACCTTCCCTGATAGTGTCGCTGCAGACGGAAGCGTCGATCTGACCTTTACTGAGGCCAACTGGGACGTACCGCAGAACGTGATTGTCCAGGTCGTTAGTGATACCGATAGAGAAGGTGAAGACGAGGACTCCTATCCGATCGAGCTTACAGTCACAATCGACATCGCCGACCCTAACTTCGGGTCCGATCCGTGCTCACCAGTGGTAGTGGAGTCGAGTGTTGGTGTCGTAGATAATGATGTACCTTTTGTCTCGGCGCTTCCGAATGAAATCGAGCTGTCTGAGAACGACCCATGTGTTTGCGTTGATGTAAAGGTAAGACTTTCGCACAGGCCGGATTATGTTGTTTATGTCAGGGTTGAGAAAGGGGAGGCGGGCGTCTTCATGGCCCCGAAAATGGCCTGTTTAGACCCGCCTCTCGAACCGGATGAGGGGCCTAATGATCCGAACATTATGACCTTTACCACTGTGGACGACGCAGCGTTTGATCCAGGCACCATGACCAGCGGCTGGAATGTCGAGCAGACCATCACCGTATGCCCAATTGACAACGACGAATTAGCGAAAGCCTGGAAAGAATGGATCAAGGGTGAAATCTACATGCCTCCTTACAGTGAAGACGTGCGGTACCTCGAAGAGACGCGCAATCCCGACGGTTCCAAGGCCGACGACCCTTGTACACCCGATGTAGAAGAAAAATCCGACGGCGAAGCTGATGGGGCGATTGTTGATGTCAAAGTTCAGGACAATGAATGCGGCGCCGTGGGTTTTGCCAAAGTCGACGCCAACGAGGACTGCATGGTGGGACTTGCTGACATTGCACACTTGTACGAACAATGGCTGATTTGTACAGAGCCTTATGATGGTGCTGACGAGGATCCTGTAATTCCAAGCGAGTGTGTCAAGCTATGGAACTTAGTAGTAGAATAGAAGAGTAACTGTTTGATTAACACCTTAAGTTTTCATGGCAAAAAAAACTGTAAAACAGGGCTTCGGAAATTATCCGAAGCCCTGTTTTCTTTTGTTTATGCCGGTAATCTTGGCTATCAGCTTCCTTTTCCTTTCCGCGTGGTATCAGAGAATGTCAGACCTTTCAAGCATGTGGATTGTTAAGCCTTGAATTGATTTCTTCGAGCGAGGGACAGCCAGGCTTGCAAGATAACCGCAGACGAAACAGTTATCAAAAAAGTGCGCAAGATTATTTGCACTACCCATCTTCTCCTTACAGCGTGGATTCACGCTGCCTGCAACCTATGTATTATAAATCAGGTCCAAGTTTAAGAGAAAAGGAAAATGGGGAAAATTTACTCAGCCTGGTATCAAAGCTACATTATTCTGGACGATACTTAAGGCTGGCGATATGGTTTCTGCTGCCTGTAAAGGTCCAGTCGATTCCGAATGTTCTGGATTCGTTTTTTATTATCGCCCGAGGCGACTATTTGTACGGCTTTTTCAGCAGTAGCCACTGCATCCGAGAATCTGCCTGCTGCTGCGTAAGCTGCAGCTAAGGTGTCCAAAAAGCGGGGGTCTTCATAGTTGGCAAGCTCGCAGGTTCGAATGGCGAGGCTCAGGGCCTCTTGAGGATTGCGGAATTTTGGGTCGCTATGTGTTGCAAGTATCCAGGCAAGACTGTTCATAGGCTCTTCCCAGTTGGGCTTAATTCGCAATGCTTCTCTGAAATGCGTTATGGCCTCTTCGGTTCTGCCTTTACTTCTGAAAGCAAGTGCGAGAGCGCGATGTGTCGGTGCGATGTTCGGATTGAGCTGGATCGCTTCTGTGAGGTGTGTGATGACTACATCAGGGTTGCCAGTCCGAACAAGCACCTTAGCCAAATTTCCGTGTGTAGGGACAGAGTCGGGCTTGAGTCTCAAAGATTCTTTGAAACTTTGAATAGCTCGACCTATGTCGCCTTTGCTGTAATAGGCCATGCCTAACCTAAAATAGATAGCGGCCGCAGGCTTGCCTATACGCAGTCGCTTTTTGCAGACGGCGATAGTTTCATCGATTTTACCCTGCTTGTAAAACGACCTTGCGAGTCCATCGTAAGGCTTCTCAAATAATGGATTGATTCGCAGTGCCTCTTGAAAATGGAAGGCGGCTTCATCGAGGCGTCCATCTATAAGTAGAGCGTCTCCATAATGATAGTGGATAATAGGGTTGTTCGGGGTCACTTGGACGCCATGGCCGAACAAGGCCAGAGTGTTTTTCCAATGTCTTACCTGCGCTCGCGTACACAATATCAAGCCGACAAGCAATAGGCCGGTCGATATTGCGAATACCATATTTCGACGTCTCCAGCCATTAGAAAGTCTCGCGGCGCCCCAGGCGACCATAATAAGGATGCCAATCGAGGGCAGATAAGTATAGCGGTCGGCCATACTCTGTGCTCCCACCTGCACTAAACCGATGACAGGCACCAGAGTCCCAAGATACCATAACCAGCCCATTAAAAGCGGCGCCAGGTCATGCCTCCTGCGAGCCATATAAATCACCACCGCCGACGCACTAATGAGTATCACAAGGGCGATTACGGGTTTCCAAGTCGGCAGGTTACGCCACGGATGAAGATACAAATGCGCCAGGCGTGTCGGCCAAATCATCTTGCCTATATAGCTGATATAGGAAACCAGAGCGTTGTTTATCCTGACACTGAGGGTATAACGGTCCATTGATCTGACCGCCCCTTCAGCTTGCTGAGCAATAACGGTAGCGATGCACGAAGCGACCGCGAGTATGAATAAAGGTATTTTCTCCGCTATCAAACGCCCCGGTGAAGTTTTTTTACAGGCAAGACCGACTGGTTCGGAATAAGGTAACTTTTGCCCGGCGTCCTGGCGGCCCCATTGCAGCCGGCTGAGCGGCCAATAATCGAGGAGAAGTAAAACGCAGGGTAAAGTCACCAGCATTGGCTTAGCCAGCAAGCCGAGAGAAAGGGTTAATGTTACCAGCAGATAACGCCTGATGACCGGCCGCTGGGCATACCTGACGTAAGCAAGCATTGTCAGCATCCAGAATAAACCGCTCAAGACGTCCTTGCGTTCGGCCACCCAGGCAACAGACTCGACACGCAGAGGATGCAGAGCAAAGACCGCAGCGACAAATGCACTTCGCCAGAGGGTGCCGGTCATTTTCCGAAGAACCATAAACAGCAGTAGAACATTAAGCACATGGTAAAACAAATTCATCAGATGAAAGGTGGCGCTACTGTGTCCGAAAATCTGAGAATCCAGCATAACCGACAGCCAGGTCAGGGGCATCCAATTGGCAGTGGTTGTGGTGGTAAAGGCCCAGGCAATGGACTTGTGGGTGAGCCCTGCCTGTACATACGGATTTTTTGCTGCGAATTTGACATCATCGGTGAAGGTGAATTCGCACAGCCTCACCTGTTCAAAAGCAACAAGTGTGACCAGGGCCAGTGCCAGATAAATCACAAGGATATGCAGTTTTTTTGGTGTATGTCCCATTAGAGCAAAAACAACCTTGAGTTAATCATACTGCACGAAATCAGCTGAAGTTGTAGTGTTTCTTCACAGGCTCTTTAATCTTCCATACGCATTTGAGCCCGACAGGAAACCGGACCAGGTCGCCGGGGCCAAATGACACTGACTCACCACTATCGGGCCGATCGGTTACCTCGACGGAGCCCTCAAGGATCAGGCATGTTTCCGTTTGTGTGTAATCCCAGTCGAACCGGCTCGGCTCACAGGTCCATATCGGCCAGCTTTTGCATTTGGCAATATCATCCTCATTGGGCTTTCGGATAGAAACATCTTTGACAGCAGGCATTTTTAACCTCCAAAATCAATCCCGATTCCATCGGGACATCGTTTATCTTTTGCTTAGGCTGGCGTGATTATACCATATTAGCATGACTTGCGTGAGCTTTTTCCTGAGCTCATTGGGATGTCGTCAATTTGCCGGTGGAAATAGTATCAAGGTGATTTCACTATAAAGCAACTCCATGGTGGCGGGTGTCCACGGCACTTTTACCGCCCAAGTGGGAATAATCGCAGTAGCTGGTGGAAATGATTGCCGTTTCAGTATATGATGATGGACCGTGCGATACATTTGTTTTGCCAATCTCATAAGAACGTAGGGTTATGCGGAAAGAACAGCTTGACTTCTTTAGGAGGTGGTTTGATGACTATGTGGCCACTCGATTGGAACAGATAGAATAGCCGCGGCTGGCGGAGGCCGGAATGGCCTCCATTACCGCTGCGGTGTCGCAGCTTCAACATCTTATTCACAGGTCCGAGAGAGGCCGGGAGTATCAGGGATACAGGCGTGGCGGGCGATTGCTTCGGGGACAGCCAACGAAAAATGGAAGGTTCTGCCGTGGTCATAGAACCTTCCATTTTCGAATACCGTTAGTTATGTCAGGCTATTTTTTCCTCTTTTTCCTTCTGGCTTTCTTCTTGGCCTTCTTCTTAGCTTTCTTCTTAGCTACTTTCTTCTTTGCTTTTTTCTTAGCTACTTTTTTCTTAGCTTTCTTCCTTTTTGCCATACTGGAAATCACCTCCTTTCGGCAATTCATTTCTTAACCTGGCTCTTTCTTTGTTAATTTGTTAAACAGCACGTTACAACTATCTTAAACACTATATATATTTATCGTCAAAATCAATAAAAATACTTCATAGTTTTATGAAAACTGCAATTTATTTCGTTACCCAGGTTTCACGGTTGAAAGCGTATCGTGTTGCATGAAGGTACCTGGTTCAAGTAAGGATTAATATGTTGAGGCACTAACAACGCTTTAGTAATTTTCTTGAAAGATATGTTTGGAGGTATTGTACAGCAGTTTCAGCATTCTCATTGTATTTAAGATATGCATCGGTTCAGCTAATATTATTTGTTGTTATGTTACGCGAGTTTAACAGGGAAGGGTGTTTTTTGCCGGTTAAAAATTTTTTTTATAAATAGTATTTTTTTTGTGGATGTGGTAGAATTTTTTTATAAATCAACAGATTGTTGTTAGTTGTTTGCGGCGATGAACGATAAAGTTATACTTTTCGGTGGAACATTCGACCCAATTCATTACGGTCACCTGCGCGTAGCGGATTGTGCCTGCGAACAGATATGCGCGCAGGAGGTTGTGTTAATTCCGGCGCGGCGTTCGCCGCACAAAGAATCTCTTCCGATAGCTGATGGGGCTGGGCGTGTTGAGATGATATCCCTTGCGATTGCCGGCGAGAAGAAATTTCGCGTGAGTGATTGTGAATTGAAAAGGGCCAAGCCGAGTTATACGCTTGACACGATAAGACATTTTCGAGCTGAGTATGGAGAAGGTGTCGAGTTTTGCTGGTTGGTGGGCGCCGATGCGGTTAAGGATTTAGGTAACTGGTACGGGCTTCGCGAACTTGTTGACGAGTGTAATTTGTGTGTGATGTTCAGGGCCGGGTTTGAGCATCCGGATTTGGGCAGTCTTGGGGCAATTCTGGGTCCGGGGCGAGTGGCAAAGCTCGAACGAAACGTGGTTCAGGCTCCGCTTATCGATATCAACAGTACTGAAATAAGGCGTAGATTGGCCTGTGGGGGTGATGTCAGTGGTATGTTGGAGCCAAAAGTTCTGGCATATATTCAAGAAAATGGGCTTTACAGTTCGTAGTTCGTGGTTCGTGGTTCGTAGTTCGTAGTTCGCAGATTTTGGCTCATTGGTGAGGTTTTCTATTGACGTGTGAGGCGGTTAATTTATAATGACGGCCGGCGTTGAGTGACGAGTGATGAGATGAGAATCACAGGAGATGTTTGATGTATGAGAAAAGGGGTATTATTGCGATTGCGTTTTTTGGTATAGTCCTTGTTTCTGGCTTAGGTTTTTGCCAGAGCCCGGATGACAACTGGAACGATTTCCTTCATTACACGGCAATAGGCCGATTTGACCTTGCGGCTGGTTTCGCCCAGAAGCTGATAGAAAGCAACCCCGACCCCGTGGTGTTGCTTGAGCTTAGCGAGTCCAATCCCAACGGTTACGGTATTTTGCTCAGGGTGCATTCGACCAGTGAGGAGCTCAAGGAAGTAAGCGGTCAGATTCTGGACATTATTGAGCAGGGCAGGTTTATTCGGCGCACTGATGCGAAGATAATCATGCAGGAAATCAAACGGCTCAGCAGTACGATTCGCGGTCGGTTGGCGGCCGAGCAGCGTCTGAAGAACGCCGGCGAGTATGCGATACCATACATGCTCGAAGCATTAGCTGACGAAAGCAGAAAAGATGAGTTGGCGAACATTGCGGATGCATTAGGCAAAATCGGTCGTGATGCCATCAGGCCTTTGGTGTCGGCGCTTCAAATGGACAATGCGGCAGCCAAGGCCGAGGTAATCAGGGCGCTGGGCGAGACAGGGTATCCGCAATCACTTGGACACTTAAAATATGTTGCCGAGAATGACCGGTCGGAACAATTACGTGGACTGGCTCTTGAAGCGATGGAAAAAATAGACCCGTCGGCAGCCAAACTGCCGGCGGCCCAATTGCTATTCAGTTTGGCCGAGGGCTATTACTATCACAGTGAATCGTTAGCTCCAGCGGGGGACAATGATTTTGCGAACATCTGGTTCTGGGAGCAAGGCAGCCGAAGCCTTGTGCGTCAGGAGGTTGACAAGGCTTATTTCAATGAACTGATGGCGATGCGTACGTGCGAGTGGGCTCTAAAGGCTGACGAAAGTATGGGTAAGGCGATAGCACTCTGGTTAGCTGCGTTTTTCAAGGCGGAGTCAACGGGTCTGGCTCAGCCGGAGTATTTCGGCATTGGCCATGCCGGCGCGATGACGTATGCAACAACGGCGGGGCCGGAATATCTGCATCAGGCACTTGAGAGGGCTTTGAATGAAAACAATGCGTATGTTGCTCTTGGGGTTGTTGAAGCTTTAGCTGCTAACGCAGGGGAGAAATCGCTGCTCCGGCGGGTTGGGACCGAGCAGCCTCTGGTGAAGGCCCTTAGTTTTGACGACCGTGCGGTGAGGTATAGTGCGGCAATCGCAATTGGATCGGCAGGAGCGACATCGGAATTTATGGGTAGCAGACTTATAGTCGAAAACCTGGCTGAGGCAGTTGGTCGAAAAGGCGTCGAGGAATTAGGTGATGAGCTGGCAGATACATATGCGATCCGTGCGGTGGAGGTGTTGAACAAACTTGCCGTGACGCGAGACGGGATTGTCGATTTGTTGCAGGCATTGGGAGTGTTGACAGAAGCAACGAAAAGCTCGTGGGCACAGATGCAGAACCTTGCCGGCGACGTTCTTGCCAGACTTGACAGCCCTGATGCCCAGCGGGCGATAGCGGATATGGCGCTTTCGGCGCAGAATTCCGGGGATGTGCGGAAGTATGCGTTTGGCTCTTTAGCGATTTCAGCCAGGCTAAATGCCAATCTGCTGACTGATGAACAAATAGACGCAATTTATTCGTTAATCAGTTCGGACGCCACGGACGCCGAGCTTCGAAGCACTGCGGCCGTAGCGTATGGTGCGCTTAATTTGCCGAGCAAGCGGGTGAAAGACCTGATTCTGGACCAGGCGAACAGTTAGTTTCGAAGAGTGATTTTTGAACAGATTTGTTTGTTGCGAAGGCGGATATGGCAAAGGACGGCCGGGAAAAGGATGACCCGCAGCGAAGCGGTCTTCAGTGGATGGGGGCGGGTATAGAGTTCTGTGGTGTTATCAGCATCTTTTCATATATCGGCTACAGGCTGGATAAATTCTTTGATACGGGGGGGCCGTTTTTGCTTATAACGGGTTTTTTTATCAGCTTCATCGGAATGGTGTACCTGTTTTACAAAGAATCGAAATAACTCAAGTTGACTGGGTAACAACCCTTTGTGCGGATGGAACCGATAATGCTTGATTCCGGCGGTATTGCTTTAGGTCAGATCAACCCGCTTAAAGAAGTGGTTGCCAGGGAGTTGTTCACTGTTTGGGGGATAACGGTAAGCAATCATATGTTCATGGTAACATTAGCGGCGGTAGTGTTGATAGTCCTGCTGCCGTTAGCTGTCAGAGGTAAAGGGCTGGTTCGGCGGGGATTCGGCAATCTTATTGAGACGGTCTGTGTTTTCATCAGAGAGGAGATGGTCAGGCCTTTTTTGGGAGACACGACAGACAAACATATAGGTTTTGTGTGGACGGTGTTTTTCTTTGTGCTGACGCTGAATCTTCTTGGGATGGTTCCGCTTGGCAAGTTCATCACTCTGCTGACTGGTAGAGAAAATCATCTCGGAGGGACCGCTACGGCGAATATCTGGGTTACCGGCAGTCTTGCGTTGGTTGCGTTCTTTTCGATTCATATATTTGGTATGCGTCAGCAGGGGGTCTGGGGTTATGTCAGGAATTTTGCGCCCCACGTTCCGTGGCCGATGGTGCCGTTTATTTATTTTCTGGAAGTTGTGGGCGCGTTAGTGAAGCCTTTTGCGCTTGCTATTCGACTTTTCGCAAATATGTTAGCAGGACATGTGGTATTGGGGACCCTGTTAGGGTTAATCTTTATGTTCAAGAACTATTTTGTTGGAGCAGCAACGGTTATCGGTGTGGTTTTGATGAGCCTGTTGGAGCTGTTTATTGCGTTTTTTCAGGCGTATATTTTTACGTTTCTGACGACTATATTCATAGGTTTTGCGGTCAAGCCGGAACATTAGTTAGTTGGTAGTTCGTAGTTCGTAGTTCGTGGTTCGTAGTTCGTAGTTGGTGGTTCGTAGTTTGGTTTGGAATTTTGGAGGTTTATTTGAGATGGTCGATTTGCTATTCAGGATTTTGGCAGTGGTATTGGTAATTGCAGTTATGTTCTCATTTGTGGCCTCGGCCCAAGCGGCAGTCGGATCGCCGGCAACCGATGCAAAAGAGGGCGTCTCTGCGGGTTCGTACGCCCAAATGCTCGGTGTATTAGGTGCTTTGCTGGGTTCGGGGATAATAGTATTTGGAGCGGCGATGGGTATAAGCAGGATAGCCAGTGGAGCGACAGAAGCAGTTGCTCGTCAGCCTGAGGCCGGCGGCAGGATTTTTACAAGCATGGTCATAGCAGCGTCTCTAATCGAGGGCATAGCGTTCTTCGGGTTGATTGTGTGTTTCGTGGCTATCTTCCTGCTGACGTAAGAGATGAGGGAAAATGCAGGGTAAATCGTTCTGTATTTTGTTAGTCATGCTGTGCATAGGCGCAGCGGCATTTGGTGCCGACGCGCAGGGCCGGGAGCTTAGTCCCTTCAGCGGGACCTTTGCCGACGCACTATGGACGATAATAGCATTTGTGGTTTTGTTAGTGGTGCTGTGGAAGTGGGCATGGAAGCCGATATTAGCCGCCCTTAACGCACGACAGGAACACATAGAAAAGCAAATCTCCGATGCCGAGCAGACCCGCAAAGAGGCCGAGCGCGTTTTGACCGAGTACAGGACGAAGCTGGAAAATGCGGACAGTGAAGGCAAGGGGATAATCGCCAGCCACGTTAATAAGGCTGAGCAGGGGGCGAAAGAGATAATAGCCGGGGCCAAGGAGAAGACGGAGGCGATGAGACTTAAGGCCGAGGCTGATATTGAAAGGGCCCGCAATGAGGCCAGGGCGGAGCTGTTTGACCAGGCCGGCGAGATGGTCTTGCGGCTTGGACAGGAGATATTGGGCAGGGCTGTCAGCGACGAAGATAATCAACGGTTCATAGGTGAGGCCGTAGCACGGTTGAAGCAAGAAGAAAGTAAGAAGGATTAGCGATCAGCGGTGAGTGAGTCGGTAAGACAAATTGTTCGTGAGGTTTACAGTGAGGTTCTGTTTGAATTAGCCGAGCAGGCCGGCTGCGTTGATTCGGTAACGGAGGATTTGGCCCACGTTCGGGAGGCGTTAAAGACTGAGCCTGAGTTTGCGACGATTTTGACATCACCTGGTATAAAGGGAAGTGAGAAGGCCCAAATCATGCGCAGGGTCTTTGAGGGTAAGGTCGAGGGTTTGACCCTTGATTTTATGAGCGTCCTGGCCAGGCGGAACCGCATAGGATTCCTGGGGCCGATTTCGGACAAGTACGAAATGTTAGTGGACGTGCACCGTGGACGGGTCTTAGTGGAGATTACATTAGCGAAGGCACCTGATGACAAACAGATGAAAAAGCTTAAGGCGGATTTAAAAGAAGCGATAAACAAGGAGGTCAAGCTGTCAGTGGTCGTTGAGCCGGCAATTATCGGTGGGATCATAATCAAGAAAGATGATACGGTTATCGATAACTCGGTGAAGACGGCGTTGCAGCGTGCGGTGGCGACGGTTGTGGAGAATTTGAAAGACAGGATATATGAAGTTTAATATCGACGAGATAAGCAGCCTGATAAAGGCCGAGATTGGGCGATATAAGTGCGAGGTCGATGTCGCCAGGGTGGGCAAGGTGCTTGAGGTTGGCGACGGGATAGCCCGGATATACGGCCTTGACAGCGCAATGGCGGGCGAGATGCTGGAGTTTGAAAGCGGCGCCATCGGGGAGGTTTTTAATCTTGAGGAAGAGTCTGTAGGAGCTGTCATCTACGGCGACTATGTCAAGGTCAAGGAAATGTCCACGGTCAGATCGACGGGACAGGTTCTGACCGTACCGGCCGGCTTCGGCCTTTTGGGCAGGGTGGTTGACGGGCTTTGCGAGCCGATTGACGATGGAGATGTGATTCAGTTCGAGTCGCGGCGGCTCGTGGAGTCGCCCGCGTCCGGCATCGCGCAAAGAGAGCCGGTTTGTGAGCCGTTGGAGACGGGAATAAAGTGCATCGACTCGATGATTCCCATCGGCAAGGGTCAGCGGGAACTGATAATCGGCGACCGCAAGACGGGCAAAACAGCCATCGGCCTGGACACAATAATCAACCAAAAGGACAAAGATGTCATCTGCGTATATGTCGCGGTCGGCCAAAAGGAATCAACGGTCGCGGAGGTTGTGCAGGTGCTTCGGGAGTATGGTGCGATGGAACACACCGTGGTGGTTTCAGCATCAGCGGGTGATAGCGCGGCGATGCAGTTTGTGGCGCCATACGCGGCGACCGCGGTAGCGGAGTACTTTATGTACGAGCACGGAAAAGATGTGCTGTGTGTTTATGACGACCTGACCAAACACGCAATTGCGTACCGCCAGTTGAGTCTGCTTCTTCGCCGGCCCCCGGGCAGAGAGGCGTATCCGGGGGACATATTTTATCTTCACAGCAGACTGCTCGAGCGCAGCAGCAAGTTGACGGACGAATTAGGCGGCGGGTCGCTTACCGCTCTTCCTATTGTGGAGACGCTTGAGGGGCAGGTTTCGGCTTATATCCCCACGAATATTATTTCGATTACCGACGGACAGATATATCTGCAGCGGGACCTGTTTTTGTCGGGTGTAAGGCCTGCGGTTGATGTGGGTATCAGCGTGAGCAGGGTGGGCGGGTACGCGCAACCTGATGCGATGCAGAAAGTTGCGCCGAAACTTCGTCTGGAGTTGGCTGCATTTCGCGAGCTGCAGGACTTCGCTCGTCTTGGAACGGACCTCGATGCTGCGGCGCAGGGGCAGTTGGACCGCGGGCACCGGATGGTTGAAATCCTTAAGCAGAAGCAGTTTTCGCCGCTTGGGACAGCCGAGCAGGTGATAAGCATACTGGCCGGTTCTTCGGGGCTGGTAGATGATGTTGAAGTGTCGGATGTGGGTCAGTTCATCGAGGAGATGTTAGACTGGCTCAGACTTGAAGCGAACGAGTACATTGAGCAAATCGACGCAACCGGCAAACTGAGCGACGACCTTGAGGAAAGCCTGATTGAAGCAATCAGGGCGTTCAAGACTATTTATAAATTTTCGCACGGAAAGTAAAACAACGATATGGCTGGAACACGTCAGATACTTGAGCGGCGCCGAGCCGTGGAAGATATCGGCAAGGTAACACACACGATGGAGACAGTCAGTGCGGTGCGGTATCAGCAGTATTATAAGAGGTGGGCCGGCGGCGAGCAGTTTTACGATTCTCTGGCACAGTTAGCTTATCTTATTGTTGCAGCGGAACAAACAATTGAGCATCCTCTGATGCTGGATAATGAATCGGACTGCAACGCGATATTGGCAATCGGCAGCGACCGCGGCTTGTGCGGCGCTTATAACAGCAATATTTGCCACTTGATAGAAGTCCATATAGATATGGCCAGTCGGTTTGGAAAGAAACTGAAGATTTACGCTAAAGGCAGAAAGGTGATTAACTACCTGAACAACAGGGGCATCGAACTGGAGGCAACGTACGACGAATCTGATGAGCTGTCTGCGCCGAGCCAGGTCAAGGCTATTGCTGACGAATTCATGGCCGACTATGCCGCCGGGCGAATCGGGCGGCTCAGCGTGGTTTACACGCGTTTTTATTCGCCGGCGAGTCAGCGCGTGCAGACCCTTATGGTTTTGCCGGTTGCCGAGCTTATTGATGATTTGACGACGCGTGCGACGGTTATCTGGCCGTGGGAGCTTGCATTCGAGGACTTTCTGCTTTCACCGTCGGCTGAGGAAATATTCGACAGTCTTGCAACAATGATGGTTCGTTCGAGCCTGTCGGCATGTTTTCTGGAGGCTGCTGTCAGCGAGCACCTGGAAAGGGTCGTGGCAATGCGCAGCGCAACCGATAATGCGGATGAGATGGCGGGGGACCTCACGCGCGAGTACAACCGCGCAAGACAGGGCCAGATCACGGCCGAATTGCTGGAAATAGTCAGCGGAACGATAACTTAGCAACTCATAGTTTGAGTTGCCTGGGCCAGGGTGAAGTGGCTATATGAATAAAGGCAGGATAATACAGGTTATCGGCAGCACGTTTGACGCGGAATTTATCGGCGGTGATGTTCCGGGTATTTATAACGCGCTAAAGATACACGGCAAGTTTGAGTCCGGCAGAACAGAGCTTGTTGGCGAGGTTCAGCAGCACTTAGGTGGCGGCAGGGTCAGGGCAATCGCGCTGGGCAGCACACAGGGACTTCGACGCGGGATAGAGGTGATTGATACGGGCGGCCCCGTCATGGTACCTGTGGGCAAGGAGACATTGGGGCGAGTTTTCAATCTTCTGGGCGAACCAGTGGATGGCCGTGGGTCTGTTGAGGCGAAGGAGAAAAGGCCGATTCATCGCGCCCAACCCAAATTTACCGAACTTTCTGCTAAGTCGGAGATGTTTGAGACGGGTGTTAAAGTGGTTGATTTGCTTTGCCCGTTTGTCAGAGGCGGAAAAACGGGGCTTTTCGGCGGGGCGGGGGTCGGCAAGACGGTCCTGATTCAGGAGCTTATTTCACGAATCGCAACCGAGTACAGAGGGTATTCGGTTTTCGCCGGTGTGGGTGAGCGGACCAGAGAGGGTAACGACCTGTGGCTGGAGATGCAAAAGACGAAAATCGGTGATACTGATATGAGCGTGTTGGACAGTACATGCCTGGTGTTCGGCCAGATGAATGAGCCGCCCGGGGCAAGGCTGCGAGTTGCTCTTAGCGCTCTTACGATGGCTGAGAGCCTTTGCGAGATAGGCGGCGGTGAGACGTTGTTTTTCATAGATAATATTTTTCGGTTCAGTCAGGCAGGGGCGGAGGTTTCGGCATTATTGGGGCGGATGCCGTCTGCGGTGGGTTATCAGCCGACGCTTGCTACGGAGATGGGGCAATTGCAGGAACGTATCGCATCAACAGACACAGGGGCGATCACATCGGTTCAGGCGATATACGTGCCGGCCGACGATCTGACCGACCCTGCGCCGGCGGCGACGTTCACCCATCTTGACTCGGCGATTGTGCTGGCGAGAAAGATTACGGAAAAGGGGATATATCCGGCGGTTGACCCTTTGGCCAGTTCATCTCGAATACTGGACCCCAATATCGTGTGCCGGGAGCACTATGATGTGGCACAGCAGGTGTTAGAGTACCTTCAGCGTTACGACGACCTGCGGGATATTATTGCGATCCTCGGTGTTGATGAACTGAGTAAGGCCGACCGGACGGTAGTGGCAAGGGCAAGGCGTCTTGAGAGGTTCTTTTCGCAGCCGTTTACCGTGACAAAGCAGTTTACGGGGCTGAACGGCAAATATGTAAAGGTAGCCGATACAGTCAGGAGCTGCAGCCAGATTTGTGAGGGCAAATGGGACCATTTGCCGGAGCGTGCGTTTATGTATATCGGGACAGTTGAAGAGGCACAGGAGAACAGGTAGAGTCAGGAATAATGGTTCAGTTGTCGAGAGGGACATTTCGTTGTGTTTTGCTTACGCCGGGCGGGAAGTTATTGGATTGCAAGGCGGGGGCACTTGTTCTGCCTGCTCACGATGGATTGAGGGGTGTTTTGCGAAACCACGCACCGATGCTCTGTAAGTTAGGTGTGGGGATTATGGAGGTCAGACAGATTTCCGGCAGGGGAGATGCTTTCTTCCTGGTTGACGGCGGATTTGCACGGATAAGCGAGAATTTTGTCACGGTTTTGGCCCATGAGGTGACTACTTTCGAAGGTATAGAACGTGATGAGGCCGAAAAAGTTGTATCAAAGGCCCGCAGTATTGTTGTTGGGGGTGCTTATATAAGGATGCAGATTGGGGCCGGTGATGCGGAACGAGCTAAGCAATTAGTCAAATTAGCGCGTCTGTCATCGATTCTGAGTGATGAGTAGGGCTTGTTAAAAACGCCACAAATGTCAATCTATCTGACAGGTGGGGCGGGACAATCCGTAAACGCCAAGCTGCAAAGAACTTATGTAGATTTGTGATAAATTGCAAATTTGTTTGCAAATTCGGATGCTCGCGGTTATCATTTCGGCCAAGTGAGGTTTGCGATGGCCAAAATCTCCGAAAATCGCGGGAGTCGTGAGGATTTGCCGGTCGACGTCGTCCAGGATTATGTAAGGGGCTTTGGCAACGAGCACAAGATGCTTGTCGTGCTTAAGGCCCAACTTTACGGCGGCAGTTGGGAACCGATGTTGGATGATCTGAAGAATCGGCTGACCGGTAAGCCGTACATCTTCAAGCTGGCCAACCGCATTCAGGATGATATCGAGCGGATTGAGCAGATGCGTGATTTTGAGGCCGAGCACGGTGTCGATTTAGCCGAATACGTTCATTTGACCTGAGAAAACATACCGATGGTTTGAACACAAAAATTGGTTCGACGACGTATTGGAATTTGTATAAAACCGGTCAAAACCCCGCGTAAAACGCGGGGCTAAATATTATCTGTTGGCTTACGGAACAGATACAAGTTAGTGATGGAACTTGTGAAATACGGCAAGAGGATGGCTGAGGGATAATCAGATGCTGCAAAGATTTATGTTGGTGGTCTTTCTTGTCGGCACTTGTGCTGGTGTCGCCGGAGGGGCTACGGCCCGGAAGGGGAGCGCAGAAGCGATGCTGGTTTCGGCGAGCCTGCTGAAACATGCAGGTCTGCAAGCAGGTTGGCAGATTAATCTGCCGCTGAAAGAGACGGAAAGAGCAGAGCGTATGTTTGTCTTCGACAAGTATTTGTATGTTCTGACCGACCAGAATTATTTGTTCTGTATCGACAGGGCCAAGGGCAGCATTCGCTTCTGTTTGCAGTTGGCCAGGCCGGGACTGAAAGTGCATGAGCCGCAGTATTACGGCGGCGGGCTTTTGTTTACGGTAGGGACGCAGCTTTTTATTCTTGATCCGGCGGTCGGTGCCGTGAAGGAGTCGAGGCAGCTTATGACCATTGGCAGGGGGGCTGTTTGTGGAGCCCGGAGGAATTCGAGGCATATTTTTGTGGCCGGTTTGGATAAACGGCTTCATGCGATAGTTGCGGATGAGTATTGGCAGGAGTTCATGGTGACGGCGGATAATGATTCGCTGATTAATTCGATAGTAGTTGATGACGAGTTCGTGGTTTTCTCGACTCAGGTCGGCAATATCGTGATGACCTCTGCACAGAAGGCGAAGAGATTGTGGCAGAGGGACATTCCAGGCAGGATCAATGCACCGATAGTGAGTGACGGTTGTTGGCTATATGTAGGCAGCGAAAACACCAAGCTGTATAAACTTGATATTACATCCGGCCGAAGCGGCTGGGAGACGGTTTTTCAAGCGGGTGCTCAACTTACTGATTCGGTGACTGTGGGCAGGCGAGCGGTCTATCAATACGCCGGCAATAATGGTTTGTATGCTATCGACAAAGACAGCGGGAAAATGCTCTGGCAGGTAAGCGAGGGGCTTGGCTTGCTTGCGGAGAAAGACGAAACAGCATACGTATTTGCCAAGCCGGGCGTGTTAGTTGTGATGGAGAACAGTACGGGGAAGAAGCTTTATACGGTTAATTTCGCCGGTGTTTCCAGATATGCAGCAAATACGACGGATTCGACAATCTATGTTTCCGACGATAAGGGGAGGGTAATGAGCATTAACGTGAGATGATTTCTTGGTGTTTTGGTATGCGTGGCATACCCTACCGTAAAAGGTATGCGTGGCATACCCTACTACCTACCATAAATTTAGGAGAAGACTTGAAATGGATGTTAAGATTAAGACGGCACTTGTTAGTGTTTCGGACAAGACGGGGATTGTTGAGTTTGCAAAGCAGCTAAGCTCGATGGGAGTTAAGATAATCAGCACGGGCGGGACCGCCAAAAAGATCAGCGACGGGGGTGTTGAGGTTGCGAGCATTGATTCTGTAACGGGCTTCCCGGAGATGATGGATGGCCGAGTCAAGACTCTGCATCCGAAGATTCACGGGGGGCTTTTGGCGCTTCGGGACAAGGCCGAACACGCGGCGGCTTTGAAAGAGCACGGTATCGAGCCGATAGACCTTGTATGTGTAAACCTTTACCCATTCGAGCAGACGATTGCCAAGGCCGACTGTACCTTCGAAGAGGCGATAGAAAATATCGACATCGGAGGTCCGAGTATGATTCGCTCGGCGGCGAAGAACCATAAATATGTTACGGTTGTAACGAATCCGGGTCAGTATGAGCGTGTCATTGAAGAGATGAAGGCCAATAATGGTGCGGTAAGCGAGGACTTGCGGACCGATTGTGCGAGAGTTGCGTTTGGGCTTACCGCCTCGTACGATGCGGCGATTTCCAAGTATCTGAACGCCAAGGCCGGCGTCCGGTTCCCTGAGCGTGTTTCAATTGCGATTGCGAAGGAAAATGAGCTTCGATATGGAGAGAATCCGCATCAGGATGCGGCATTTTATAAGCTGTCGGCCAGCGGAGAGGTGAGCACGGGCAGCGGCAAGGTACTGCCTGGCGGCACGGGAATCAGCTTCAATAATCTGTTAGACATCAATGCGGCCTTTGAGCTTGTGAAGGAATTCAGTGAGCCGGCTGCTGTTGTTGTCAAGCACCTTAACCCGTGCGGCTGTGCGATTGATGATGATATTTGCGTTGCATACGAAAAGGCGTACGTGGGTGATGTTATCAGCGCATTCGGCAGTATCATAGCGCTGAACAGAAAGGTCGACAAAAATCTCGCCACGGTAATCATGGAATCTTACAGCAGGTTCGGCAAGGCAAAGGGGGCGAGCGGCTTCTTCGCCGAGGTGATTATAGCGCCCGAGTTCGACGCGGATGCGGTTGAGGCAATCAGGACCCTGAAACAGTGGGGCCAGCGTGTAAGGCTCATGGAAACCGGGCCAATCGACCGTGCGAACATTGACTGCGACGAGTTTGATGTTCGCTGTATTGTCGGTGGAATGTTGCTGCAGAGGCGCGACCTTGTTGCGTGGGAGCCTGATGTGCTTACGTACCCGACCAAGGCCAAGCCGACCGATGAGCAATTAGAGGACCTGCGAATAGCCTGGATAACGGCGAAACACGTCAAGAGCAATACTATCACGTTAGTTAAGGGCCGAAGGATCGTCGGTGTCGGTGCAGGCCAGATGAATCGCGTCGAGTCCGGTTTGATAGCATTCAAGCAGGCGGGCGACGAGGCCAAAGGCTCTGCTATGGGCTCCGATGCCTTCTTCCCGTTCCCTGACAATGTAGTAAATGCCGCTAAAGCCGGTGTTGCGTGTATCGTTCAGCCGGGCGGCTCAAAGAAGGACAATGAAGTGATCGCCGCCGCTGATAAAGCCGGTATCTCCTTGGTATTTACGGGCAAACGGCATTTTAAGCATTAGGAGTTCGTGGTTAATAGTTTGTAGTTCGTAGTAGAGCAAAGGCCGGATAGAAAAAGATTTTTCTTGACAATTGCGGCCCTATTTGGTTTAATGGTTTTGTTATGAGGCTCAATTACCGCAAAAATACGTTTGGTTGGTGGTGGCCTGTCGAGATACTCGGCGGGTAGCGGTAGGGTACATACCAGCAAAATTTGCATTGTAAAATCGCAACCTGTCAAAGAGCGGGTTGCGATTTTTTTATTGCATAATCGCTTGTGTAAAAATAAGATAGGCCGATAACAGATATTCAAAGGTTTGAAAAATGGACGAATACATAAAACTGATTCGCGGTGCCAAACCGGGGCAGATTATTCCCATAGTCAAGGAAATAGACATCGAGTGTCCGGTGGAGTTTTTCGCCAGGCTTTCCGATTACGGCAGAAAGGCCGATTGCTGCCTTTTCGAGTCCCGCGAGCATCTTACGGAAGATGAAACCGGCACGTTAACCTTCGGCACGGCCAACCCGGCCCTCTATCTTGCCGGAACCGGAGCCGGGTTTACAATCAGGGCGCTGAGCAACACCGGAAAACGAATGCTCAAATACCTGGCTGGGGATAAAAGCAGGTTCGACTTCTGCAAGTTAGTTAACTTCGGCCAAGACGCGATTACGGGCACACTGAATCTGACTGAACAAACAATTGATGAAGAGGCACGTCTGAAAACAGTTAATCAGATGGATGTTCTGCGAGCGGTGGCGTTTTCCTTTGAACTGGCCAGTAAACCGTTCCGCGTAACGTGCGGTCTGTTGGGGGCACTGAGCTATGACTTCATCGACCAGTTCGAAAAGCTACCAGCCAATAAGGCAGACATACTTGCAAACCCCGATTATGAACTTTACTTCGCAGACAACATCTTCATCATGGACCACAAACAGGCCAAAGGATACGCTGTCGTCAATGCGATGATTACAGACGGTCAGCCCGACACCGTTATCCAGGAGATCCATGAGCATTTTGACCATTATTTCAATGCGGCCAAAGCTGCTGCGCCAACGCCTAAACGATTTGAGGGCCAAATACCACCTGCCGGCACGGATACGAATCAGGACGAATACGAGCAGATGGTCAGAACAGCCAAGGAGCACATAATCGAAGGCGATATCTTTCAGGTTGTTCTAAGCAGGACGATAACGGAGCCCTGCCCGGATGAGCCGTTGGATGTTTACCGCCGACTGAGAACACTGAATCCATCGCCGTATATGTTCTATCTCAACACGCCGAATACTATATTGATGGGAGCCAGCCCGGAGTTGAATCTGCGCGTCAGTGGCATCGGACAGCGCTGTGTTGAAATCCGCCCCATCGCCGGCACTAAGCCACGGGGCAGAATAAACGGCAAAATCGACCCTGATATGGACGGCAGGTACGAGGCCGAACTAAAGATAGACCGCAAGGAATTAGCGGAGCACATGATGCTTGTTGACCTTGCACGAAATGATGTTGCCCGCGTTGCGGACTCCGGCTCGCGGATTGTAAACGAAATGTTGATTATCGAAAGGTATGAATCGGTGATGCACTTAGTGAGCAACGTAAAGGGGATTTTGCGAGGCGACCTCGACGCACTGAGCGCCTATCTTGCCACTATGAATATGGGCACTCTGACGGGTGCGCCGAAGATTGAAGCGATGAAGATTATCCGTGAGCTTGAAAAGAACAAGCGCGGCTACTACGGCGGAGCGGTTATGTACCTGACCGTTGACGGCTGGTTCGACAGTTGCATCACCATCCGCAGTCTGCAGATAAAGGACCATACGGCGTACGTCCGTGCAGGGGCAGGGATTGTACACGACAGTATTCCGAAAAGTGAGTTTGAAGAGACGCAGCACAAGGCCCAGTCCTGTCTGCGTGCGATTCGAGGCCAAATGTGAGGACAGAACCATGCCGTCAGCGAGAACAAAAGTGCTGTTTATAGATAACTTTGATTCGTTCACTTATAACCTCGTCGATGAGTTCGGCAAGCGCAATTGCCATACAAAGGTTTACCGGGCGGATACTCCGCTCGATGAGTTGAAGAAGGTCGCCGAGGAATTCAGCCCTGTGCTTTTAGTTATCTCGCCCGGGCCCGGCACACCGGACAGGGCGGGTGTGTCGCTTGAGGCAATAGAATTCTTCAAGGACAAGCTGCCGATATTCGGTGTTTGCCTTGGACATCAGTGCATCATTCAGCACTTTGGGGGGAAGATTGGCCACGCACCAGTTGTGATGCACGGTAAGCCATCGAGAATATCGCACACGGGCAAAGGCATTTTCGCGGGACTTGAGAATCCTTTGCAGGCCGGACGCTACCACAGCCTGTGCGCTTTATCACTTCCGGATTGTCTCGAGCAGACGGCTGAGTTTGAAGGTGTCGTTATGGGTGTTCAGCATAAGACTTTGCCCGTCTTCGGCGTTCAGTTTCATCCTGAAAGCGTACTTACGCCGCCGGGCGGCAAATTGATAGAAAACCTCCTTGAAATCGCACAATCAGATTTTACAGCAGGCCTGACCGACAATCGAAAAAAATCGGCGAAATATACCCTTAAGGGTAAAAAATTCCCGCGAGCTCGTGCTACGTAGCGAAACGCTACTTCGCAGAGTAGTATGGGATTGT
>CAZLWL010000021.1:0-33163 GCA_964563335.1 uncultured Pirellulales bacterium | reverse complement strand
GGGCGGTGCTTCCCCATTCGACTCCCTACGGTCCCCTTCGGCTGCGCTCAGGGCTAAAGGCTTACCCTGGGCTACTTTCTTTCGCCCTTTTCAGGGCTAAATATAGAGATGGTATGCACGGCATACCCTACGTTGTCGAAATATCCCTTCGGCAGCGCTTGGGGCGTTGGCCCAGAGGAAAGACAACGGAAAGAAACATCCCTTCGGCTGCGCGGCGCTTCGCTCAGGATAAACTCAACGTCCAACCCCGGCGCGCGCCCCCGAGGTATCGGGATTTCGCGTTGCTCAAGATTTCGCTTCGCTCAACATCCCTTCGGCAAGGTCCCTACGACTACGCTCAGGGCAAGCAGGATAAACTCACTTCGAATGATGAATTGGTCCGCCTTTGGTGGACCCCGACGAGTCGGGACTTCCCCCGAGGGATCGGGACTTCGCTTCGCTCAGCAGTGTACGGGGGGCTAAAATTTATTTTTTATTTTTCATGCACTTTTATAGAGCTTTGTGGTATAGTAAGCGTTGGTGAGGCATATTCTTTCATCTCTCAAGAATATGCTTCCAATAAAAGAATAATGAGAGATATTAGTTTAACGGCCTGTAAACAGGCCAAGGAGATGTTTGAGTGAGTACAGGTACAGTAAAATGGTTTAATTCAAGTAAGGGATTTGGTTTTATTTGCCCGGATGACGGTGGGGATGACTTGTTTGTCCACCACTCGGATGTTCAGACAACCGGCTATGCATCGCTGGATGAAGGCCAGAAGGTTGAGTTTGAAGTCGGCGAAGGCAAGAAAGGCCCTTGTGCGACGATGGTGAAGCCCAGCTAACTAAGAACGCAGCTTGAAAACTGAAAGGCCTTGCTAAACGGCAGGGCCTTTTCTATTTGTTCTTTTGAAGTCGCCGGTGATACGATTTTATATTTGATACCTGCTCCGTGCTTTCGCAGAGACAAGCATATTTAATTTTCTATTTTCTATTTTCTATTTACTATTGGGGTTAAGATTGCTGTGCCTCAGGTTTTGTGTTGCCCTTTCAGGGCTTTTTGTTTTTGGGAATGATTCGATACCCAGGGTGGCGCTTCCCCATTCGACTCCCTACGGTACCCTTCGGCTGCGCTCAGGGCTGAAGGCTGATTCAGGGCTAAAGGCTTACCCCGGGCTGTAATATGCAGCCCTTTCAGGGCTGATGTGGATCGCTTCGCGATGTTGTTTTTGTCTGGATCCCGCATCCCTTCGGCCTTGCTCAGGACAGGCAAGTGCGGAATGACAATGAAAAGTCAAAGTGAAAACCCCGGAAACGTGGGGCTAAATATTATTGAGATTGACGGGTGGTATGTGTAAGAAACCCCCGGCGGCGCCGGGGGCTAAATATTCCGGATACCCGCATTCGCTGGAATGACCCCGCGCTCACGCTTGGGACTCTGTGGGCTCTGTGGCAGTTTCTATTATGCGCAGAAAAAAGGCGAGGCTGTGGAGAAGTGGTGTGACTTGCTCCATCGTTCCTCGCCAATCTCTGTATATTATAGTCCGTTATGTTTTTCGGACAGGCCGTCCGTGGCCGGCCGATGGGTATCTAAGTCAAATGCCCGTCTCTAAGATTGTCTCAGCGGCGGATTGGGCGGCCTCGGGAGTGTCTAATTGGCCGGATTCGAGGGCCTCTTTAGCTTCTGCAACGGCCTGTGAGTCAGTGTCCTCTAATTCAACGGCCTTGCGGATGAAGGGCTCATACTCGGTGCGCAAGGTGCTGTCAGCGGCGTCGGCTTGAGGAGTTTTGTCTAAATCAGGCTTTTTTGACGGGTCAAGGCCGCTGCCGCCGGCGTCAAAAATAATGTTGTTGGTTATATCTATCGGCATCTTTGGTTTCCCTGTTCGTTCAAAGAGTTACTGATGCTCCAATTTTCGCAAGTTCGGGGCTAAACTTTAATGTTTTTTGTGGAATTTGCAATGTTTTTTTCGAAATCGTCGCACTTGCCGCAGGGCGCCTGACGTTTTCGGACGCAGGTCGGCGTTTCATGTAGTGATTGGCTCGCGGGAGGGTCTGTGCGACCTCGGAGGCAACGAAGTTATTGAAGGCGCGCGGGCTTGTGATAAGAATCTCCCAGTCCAGAGGCTGGAAGCCGGCCCGTATCCGGGTGTTGAAGTAGAGCCTCATTCTGCGTTCGACCCTTTTGTCCGTGCTGTCCCAGACCTGCTCGGTGGCCCAGAGGAGCTTGCCGTTTCGCAAATCAATCAGCTTTAAGTGGAGCGCCACTAACAGATGTGGGTAAGGATGATACTGAGTGATGCGTCCAAACAGGACGGCATCGGCTTGTGGGGTGTCCGCCCCGGCGGAAAACGCGGTCCTGACAGGGGCAACAGCAGCTTCCGGAGTCAGGCGGACAGACCCACTCACCTTTACCTGGTTGCTTTTTAATACTCCTACATTACGTTTTACACATATACGTTAATGGTATTATCAGTAATCTCATTGGTGATGTCTGAGGGTTGTCGGGTAAGATGGCCGGCGGTATCGGCTTGCGGAGAATTCGGCCGGTCAGGGTTGTCATCGGACGACTGGTCAGTGAAACCGTGTTTAGCCATGCCGACAAAATCATCGTCGGGCATATCATTGTTTTTTAATGGTCCCTGCTGATTCTGGTCATTGAGTATGACATTTACCCGCCCAATCTGAACACCGCTTTGGTGGAGAGAGGCAACGATTTGCGGGAGTGACTGCTCAATGTCGTATTTCGTTTCCCGCTTTTCAACTTGGAGGATGCCCGTTATTTCGCCATCAATTTGTCGTAACATTATCCTCACCCTGCCCAATTCGGGCGGATGCAAGGAAATATAGATATGCTGCTGCGGTGTGTCGATGTTGAGTCGAATGCTGTCGATTATCTGCTGGGCTGGGCTGTGCTGCATGTTGCCATCGGTTTGAATAGCACCGCTGGACGGGCCGGCAGCGGTCGTGGGGGCGTTGTTAACAGAGTTGGGCTGGCGAGCAGTGAGTGCCGAGGAAACATTAGGCGCCTTTGCGCCAAGAGCCGTCGCTTCGACAGCCGCCGGGTCGGAGCCGTCGGTATCAGCAACGACTGCATTTGTGCGGGCGGCGGCAGGAGCGGCCTGGATGTCAGAGGTGTTCTTTTGGGTGGCCGATTTTGCGCCATCTGAAGCGGCAAGCGTCTGGTTTTTTCCCGTGGCGGTTCGGACTCCTTTGGTCCCGCCTTGCGGGGTACCGGTGGGGCTTGCAGAAGCAATAGCAGCGTTTGTTGCGTCCGGTGGTGAAAGTTTGGCCGTGGCGAGCAGAGCGTCTGTTTTTGAGTTTTCGGCTAATATATCAGCATTTTGGTCTTTGGTAAGTTGGGGGTCAATATCCCGTGCCGGCTTTTTCGGGGTGCTGTCAGTGACCTGTAATCCGGCCTGGGTCTGGTCAGCCCCGGCTTTCTTGTTTGAAAGCGGGACGTTGTGGGTTTTTGCAGCGGCAGTTCTAGCGATGGGTTTTTTGACGTTAGGACCGGGGTCTTTAGCGCCTTCGTCTCTTACAAAACCCGCCGCAAGATCACCGGTTGTATCGGTTTTTAGTGGCTGAGGCTGGACAGGTTGTCCTTTGGCAGGGCCCTGGGCGGCTGGAGCATCGGTTTTGAGCTGCTCGGCCTGGATGGGTTGTCCTTTGGCAGGGCCCCGGGCAGCAGGAGCTGCCCTGAAGAGCAGATGGGTCCGGCTGGGGGCAGTTACCCTGGGCTTGACCTCTGTCCTGGTTGCGCCCTTTCCGGGGAGAGCGACTATGACATGGTGGGAGGGCATAGTTGGGCCACCTGTGGTTTGCGGCAATCTCAATTGAGCCAGGTCGGCGGGGAGCTTGTTATTTGGGACAAGTTCGGGGTTGGTGTTTGCCAAGCGTCTGACCAGGCCCGGTTTGTGCCGGGAGGAGGATTCATCGGAGTCTGAAGTGGTTTGATATTCTTCTGATTCCGGTTGTGGGTCTGATTTTTTCGAAAGACGTTTTTCGAGGACCTCGCGAAAATTTCCTGCGCCGGTTTCGCCAACCTGTTCAGTTGAGGTACTATCGTCATCCGGCCGAGGTGCACCGGTTGGCGGGTCCTGTGGTTCAAGAGGCTTACTGGTGTCAGGCGGAAAAGTGTCGGCGTGGTCAAAATCGGCGTTTTGGCTTGCGGCGGAAGGCTTCGAGTCCAGCACGGTCGGACCCGGGGGGGGCGGCACAACAAGATTAGCTAAATTGGCAATGTCAGACATATACTCAGTACTCCTAAATAGAAGCCCATTTCATTTCTATATTGAGCAATTAGCGTGCCAAAGGCGCGCCATTCTCTGCTAAAGCTGTCGTAACGTGTTTACTAAAAAGGTGTTACGAATTATTAGAGGCCCGATGCAGGCAACGTGGGTGGTTGGCCTGGTATGGTGATAGCGGCAAAAGATTCCGTTATCGAGGCGGCTATTTCCGCAAGAGCAAGAGACAATTGAATTTGGCAATTTCGATGTGATGCATGTGAGTCTGTAAAGAAATCGGTGGAATGTATAGAAACCTTACGTGCCGGGAGGCAGCGGGAGAGATGCCAGGGGCGGTTGATGCAGTTTTTGGGCTGAAATCGGTGAGGTAAAGGCTGGAGGAGGCTAAAGTTTGTGGCTGGCACGATTATTGCTTTGCTTTGGGCGTGATTGATTGTGTACGTGTGGAGATGCCGTATGGCTGGACATGACATGAATATACTGAACTATCTGGAAGCCGGGCTGAAGGCCGAAAGCGCCCGGCAAAGAGCTATAGCAAACAATATAGCGAATATGAATACGCCGGGGTACAGGCGGTCGGATGTTCGGTTCGAAGAGTTGTTAGCTAAGGCGATAGAGTCGGAAGGAGCGATTGAGCCATCGGAACTGGAAGTGGAGTTTTATCAGCCAAAGACAACGCGGCTAAAGGGAAACGGCAATGACGTGGCCCTGGATATGGAGGTGGGCGAAATGGTAAAGAACTCTCTACGGTACAAGACTTACATATTGCTTCTCAAGAAGAAATACCGGCAAATAGAGGCAGCAATAAGGGTGCAAGGGTAGTGCTCTGTTACATACTAACCAATGCGATGTCATTGTTTCTTCACGGCCAAACAAGTTTGACCGTGGCACCCGGTCTAATGACAATCTCTCAAATGACTTGTAACAGAACAGTAGGCAGTCCAAATGTCAGGAGAATTTTTGAATTTTGAGTAGGACTTTTGCAAAACTTCAGTTTTGAGGACAGATTAAATGGAAATTGACGGAAATATGTTCGGCGCGATAGACATAGCGGTATCGGGCTTAAAGGCGTACGGCAGGCAAATGGAGGTGGTATCATCGAATATAGCAAACGCTCGTACGACGGACGCCGGTGACGGAGAGCCTTACCGTCGTCTCGACGCGATATTCAAGGCCAAAGAAGACGGCGTAAGCGGTGTCGAGATATCGGAATTAGTGAAGGATATGACCGATTTTCAGAAGGTTCTGGCCTCAGCCGGCGATCCGCGTGCGGACGCAGACGGTTACATATCGATGCCGAACGTAAATATGCCGGTGGAGTTAATCAATCTGAATATAGCCAGCCGGGCGTATCAGGCGAACGCGGCTATTCTTAAGCGTTACCAGAAGATGGTGGAATCAAGTCTCGAACTGTTGAAATAAGTGAGGCGAAGAAATGACAGTCAATTTTAACCCTGGGATAAATTCAGCCTTGCCGAGTATTGAGGCGCTGAAAGCGGCAAGGCCCGCGGGCAAAAGCGGCGAGGTGAAGTTCGGCAAGGCGCTGGCCCAAAGCCTGAACAAGGTCAATGAGCTTCATAACAAAGCTGATGCGTCGATTACCGACCTGCTAACGGGTAAAAGTGCAGATGTAAACTCGGTTGTGGCTACTGTTGCCAAGGCTGACATTAGCTTCAAGCTGCTTGTCGCGGTGCGTGATAAGCTTGTCGCAGCGTACAAAGAAACGATGAAGATGCAGATTTAGCCAAAACCCCGCGTAAAACGCGTGGCTAAATAGGAATGTAGTATGCGAGGCATACCCTACGGGATAGGAGTGTGGTATGCGGGGCATACCCTACGGAATCGTTGTTTTTTTGCCATCCCTTTCGCCTGCGGCGAAAAGGATGGCACCCGTCGCGGGTGGGGCTAAATATTATCTGTTGCTTTGGGCAACAGGAACTAAATAACAGATTCTTCCCCTTCACAGTGGTTGAGTGCTGTGGAAGGGGCTGGTGCTGGGTTGTAGCATGAAGGCTATTGCCAGCGGTAGGTCAGGTACGGCTACGTTCATGGTTAAGCAGAGGTTTCCATAAAACTAATGGGTTTTCTGCAAAAGATAAACGCGATGTGGGAAAAAATAGGGGTGGTTCAACGCGCGCTGCTGATTGCGATTGTGATGGCATGTGTGCTCGTTGGAGGCTTATTGACGAAATGGGCGACTCGACCGGAGATGCAATTGCTGTATAGGGGCTTGAGCGCCGAAGAGGCAGGGGCGATAGTTGACAATATCAGCAAATCGAACATCCGCTACGAGCTTCGAGCGGGAGGGACAAGTATATACGTTCCTGAGAAACATGTCTATCAGTTGCGGCTGACTATGGCGAAGGATGGTCTGCCCAAGGGAGACCAAGGCGGTTACAAGATATTCGACAATGAAAAGATCGGTGTCAGCCCGCTTGTTCAGCAGATGAACTATAACCGGGCCATGCAGGATGAGTTGGCCAAGACGATCCAGATGATCGATGGTGTTTTGTTCGCGAGAGTTCACCTTGTTCGTCCTGAACAGACACTTTTTGCGGCGGAGGCCCATGAGACGAGCGCTTCAGTAGTTCTGCAGGTGAGACCCGGGTGGCAGATAAGCGGAGCAAGCATCGCTGCGATAACGAACATGGTGGCGGGCGCGATCGACGGCCTTAAAGCAGGAAACGTTACCGTGGTTGACAGCCAGGGGCATCTCCTGACCAGTAAGGCGGACAGCAGCGGTGTGGTGTCCAGTGCAAACACGTTCATGGACTACAGGGACCGTGTTGAACAGTCCATTGCCAACAAGGTGCAAGACATGTTAGAGCTTGTGCTGGGGCCGAGCCGTTCATCGGTAAAGGTAAGCGCCGAGATCGATATGACCAGTATCGAAACGATGACGACGAAATACGAGAAGGGTACGCCGTTGGAGGAAACCGTCAACAGCACATCCACGGTGAAGCCTGGTGCGAAGGACTCACAAGGTAATGAAACATCTGCAGGGAGTACGGACAAGACAGAAAAGGTTGATAACAAGTACAAGGTCCCAGAGACGATTACGAAGCGTCTCGATGTGCCGGGCAAGATTGTTTCCTTGGCGGTGTCGGCGGTAGTTGATTTGTCGGTGCCGAAGCCGGCGGTAAGTGAAGGCGAAGTGGGTGAAGCAGCAGCGGCGGCGGAAACGGAGGGCGAGACGGCTTTGATAATGAGTGTGGAGCAGGTGAAGGAGATTATCAGAAACGCGGTCGGGCCGAATTTGCTCAAAGGCGCGGCGTCATTGATAGTTGTAAACACGGCATTTAATCGGCCGATGGTTGCTGTAACGGATGATTCGGGCGGGTATGAAAAACTTGCGCGCTATATAGAAATCGCCCGGCAGTCCTCAATGGGTGTGTTGGCAATCTGTGCGCTTCTGGTATTGAAGATATTTTCCGGTGCGAAGAAGAAGGCAGGTGCCGCCGGGGCGTCGGGTCAGCTTGAGTCATTGAGTATGGGGATGCTTCCTGAGGGTCCTTCGGATGCGTCAGCGGCGGCGTTGCGGCAACATATAACGGGGGCATTGAAGGAGAATCCGGCACAGGTGAAACAGTTGTTTGCAAGCTGGGTGTCGAAGGGGGGGTAATAAATGGCACAAACGGGTAAGCGTAAAGCAGCGATGTTGTTAGCGGGTCTTGATGCGGCGACGGCAACGGAACTGCTTAAAGGTCAGCCTGATGAAGTAATTCAAGAGATAGCTCTGGAGTTATCCCAGCTTGACGCTACCGGACAGGTTGAGCCTGAAGAGGCGGTTGCAGTTGCGACCGAATTTTGTGCGGCTTTGCAGAAAACCGGCTCCGGGGTCCTTGACGTCAAAAGCTTTATCAATGCGGTTTTGAAGGACAGCGGTGGTCAAATGCAACAGGCGATACATGACAAGGACCCATTCATCTCACTTACGTCGGCTGGGCCCGGTCAAATAGCGGCGGCGCTTGAAGGCGAGTCTGCGCAGGTGATCGCACTGGTGCTTGGTTCGCTGCCGCTTAAATTGGCTACTGAGGTGTTAGCTCGCCTGGACGAGGAGATAAGGCTCAAGAGTGTATGGCGAATGGCAGACCCGGGTGAAATATCGCCCCGGACGGTTCGCCGAGTTGGTGAAATGGTATGCAAGCGATTAGTTGAACTGACATCAGACGAGGGGAGTGTGACGGACACATTTGACGAAGCTGCTCGCAGAGCAACACTGCGCAAAGTGGCGTTGGTTTTGAGCGGTCTTACGAAGGAAAACCGTGACATTCTTCTCGGTGAGATAGAGAAGCACAACGAAGATACGGCGACCATGGTAAGAGCACTGATGGTGACGTGGGAAGACATAGTGAAAATTGAAGACAGGTCTCTTCAGGAAGTTCTCCGTAAGATTGACGCGGGGATATTGGCGAAGGCGTTGTACGGGGCGGAGCCGATAATCGCGAACAAGATACGTTCGAATATATCGGAGCGTGCGGCGGAGATGGTTGACGAAGAGGCATCACTGATGGCCGAGCCTCGTAAGAAGGAGATTCTGGAGGCGAAGGAAGAGGTAGTCAAGCCATTAAGAGAAGCAAATGAAGCCGAGCAATTAGCATTTATAGAGGAATAGGCGGATGGCGGAACCGGTAACAGTTAACATTGCCACGCCAATAGCATCTGTGGGCACGGTTGATGACAGCGATTCTGCGGCGGGTTCGGGCGGCGAAGGAGCGGTGAGCCCTGAGGCGGTGCAGGCAGAAAGAGAGGGCCTGATGCGGGCGGGCAAGGCGCTTGAAGCGGCGGCGGCTGAACTGCAACAGTTTCAGGAAGAGGTATTCAGCTCACATAAAGAACAAATTGCCCGATTGAGCGTCGAGATAGCGGGCAAGATATTGCAGAAGGAAATCGCCGGCGGCAAATACGACATTGGAAAGATAATCCAGGAGGCGCTTAAGGTTGCGCCGGCGCAGCAGGATGTGGTTGTTCGGCTCAATGCCGACGACCTTGAGCGTTACGAGAAGGGGATTGATGAGAAAAGCGGTGATGGTTTGGCGAATGTGAAACTGGTTGCGGACGCGAATATCGGGCCGGGTGAGTGTGTTGTGGAAACGGACAAGGGAATGATTGAATATTTTATAGAAGAGCATCTGAAAAAAGTTAGTGAGGCCTTGAAGACCTAACGGATTGAACGTCGAACATCGAACGTCGAACGTTCAATATTGAATTTGGAAATATGAATGGAACAAGTTGTTACGCAGGAAGCCGGGATAAGGCATTTGGAACACGGCCAAATCCCGATGAAATCGGGATGGCACCCATATTTCATTAGCGATAAGTTTGCCGGTGGCACCGGTGTTCCATTAGTAATGTAAAGGTAAACAGATGAGTTTGGGTCAGTCAAAAGAGAGTTTTGTGGATTTCGAGCAGTTCCATTCGGCGCTTGAGGATGTGAATCTGTTTTCGTGCAAAGGTTCAATTTTGCGTGTGTCTGGCCTGACTGCGGAGAGTAACGGCCCGGCGGTTGGGTTGGGGGAGCTCTGCCAGATACACCTTCGTGACGGCAGGATGGTGCCTGCGGAGGTTGTGGGTTTTAAGGTCGGGCACCTGATACTTCTTCCTCTGGAACACGTCGATGGAATCTGCCGGGGTGATACGGTGACGACTCTTGAGAGGCCAAGGTACATCACGTTAGATGAAAGTATCTTAGGCAGAGTTATTGACGGTCTTGGGCGGCCGATAGACGGCAAGGGGCCTTTGACAGGTCGTGAAAAGAGGCCTTTGGACAATTCGAGTCCGCCGGCGCTGAGTCGCAAGATGATCACTGAGCCATTGTCGTTAGGTATCAGGTCGATAGACGGGCTTTTGACATGCGGTAAGGGTCAGCGGATAGGCATTTTCTCGGGCAGCGGGGTGGGCAAAAGTGTGCTGTTAGGTGAGATTGCCAACTTGAGCGAAGCGGATGTGAACGTGGTGGCGCTTGTGGGTGAGCGTGGACGTGAGGTTCGGGAATTTCTGGAAAAAGATTTGGGAGCTGAAGGATTTGCTCGGAGCGTGGTGATAGTTGCGGCGTCGGATGCGGCGCCGATACAACGTGTGAAGGCGGGTCTGGTGGCTGTGACAATCGCGGAGTATTTCCGAGACAAGGGACGTGATGTGCTGTTCATGATGGATTCGCTTACCCGTCTTGCGCAGGCTCAGCGTGAGATAGGTCTTGCGGCGGGCGAGCCGCCCGCCTCGAAAGGGTACTGCCCGAGCGTATTTTCCCTTCTGCCGAGGCTGGTGGAACGGTTAGGGTGCAGCAAGACGGGCAGCATCACGGGGATAATCACGGTTCTTGTGGAAGGCGATGATTTGACAGACCCTGTGGCGGACAGCGCTCGGTCGCTTTTAGACGGTCACATAGTACTTTCACGTAAAATGGCAGACCGCGGCCACTATCCGGCAGTGGATGTTCTGCAAAGCATAAGCAGGCTGATGACGGCGGTGGCAAGTAGTGAGCACAAGAAAGCGGCCCAGAAATTTCGGGAGATATATGCGACATATACGGACGCGGAGGATTTGATAAGCATCGGGGCGTTTTCGCCCGGGAGCAACAAGCGCATCGACGGGTCGGTGGCCCTTATCGACAGGATACAGAATTTTCTGATTCAGCCAATCCGCGAAAGAAGCAGCTTCGATGAGACGGTCAAACAGCTGTCAGACATTGCGCAGGCGTGGGACCGGTTGCTTTCGGATGATACCGTTAAAACGCCATGATTTTAGATTTTATATTTTAGATTGTATATTTTGTGGAGCCGCTTCGCGGACTTGTTTTGATAGATTTCTTCCCGGCGCGCCGGGACTTGAAATGACAAGTCAGGTTTTGTTAGAAGGTCTTAATACGAGATATTTAAGAGTTGCAGGTGAGTTGTAAGTGAAAAGATTTGTATGGCGTCTGCAAAGGCTCCTTGACATAAAGATAAAGCAGGAAGAGGTGATGCGCAGCGAGCTTGTTGCCGTTACGGAGCGGGCCGTGGCGGTAAGAAGCCAAATCATGGTGCGAAGAGCGGCCTTGCGAAAGATGCTGGCCGAGTTGAGCGAGAAAAAGGGCAAACAGCGATTGAGCGAGCAGGAATTTTTCCTCAAATACGCTCATGTCAGCGATGAGGAAATCAAGAAGCTGGAACTTAAATTGGCAGGACTTGAAAAACTTCGTCAGCGCAAGATACAGGAGATTATGAAGATCAGGAGATTCAGAAAAGGGCTTGAACGGCTGAGAGCCGAAGCGAAAGCTCAATTTCTAAAAGAGGAAGAAAAACGTGAACAGAAAGACCTTGACGACAAGACAATAATGAGCTTCGCGTGGAAGATCATTCAACCGGCGTGAACAAGTCAGGCCGGTCAGATAAAAACGTTTAAGCACAGGAGATAAAGCCGTGAAGAAGATTCAGATAATCATATTAGTTGTTGCCGGGGTAGTCAGCTTTGCAGGCACATTTACAGTTACATTGCTCGCCAAGAAATCGAAGCCGGTGCTGCCGGTTGCCTCAGTCAGTGAACAAACGGAGGCCGACGACACTTTGGTCGGCCCGGCAGGCATCCGTTCGAGGCGAGCGTTGGCTTCAGCGGGCACGGATGTGATTACGCGAGGTATGACGGAAAAGCAGTTGCAGAGCCTTATCTACGATATTCGGGAGAAGATGAAAGAATACAAGTCCAGGGAAAAAGAGCTGGACCTGCAGGAAGAAAGGCTAAGGACGGCCAGGACCAGTTTACAGGATGACATAGACCGGCTTGACAATCTTCGAGTGCAGTTGACGGCAACTGTGGCCACTCTGAAACAACAGGAAACGAGCTTGAGGAACAGCATGGTGGAAATTGGGACGGCAGAGAAGAGTAATGTACAGAGCATTGCCGGCAGGTATGACAAAATGGACATCAGCCAGGCGAGCAAGATAATGGTCAACATGGTGTCGAATAATCAGCTCGAAGACGCCGCCAAGATAATCTATTACATGTCGGAGCGGACATCCGGTAAACTGCTTGGTGAGATAGGCAATGTGAAGCCGGAGTTCGCAGTCATATTGTGTAATCAATTAAAACGAATGAGCGAAAGCCGGTAAGCCATGGACATAGCAACCATAATAGGAATAATTTTAGGTTTTGGGGTCATCTCGATTTCCATCATTCGAGGCGGCGGCGGCGCAGCTTTCATACATATACCATCAATGGCAATTGTAGTCGGTGGGATGTTGTGCGCAACGCTTATCCACTTCTCATTAGCCCAGTTTCTGGGGATATTCTCTGTAATAAAGAAGACGGTTCTGACGCGGGTGCCGTCTCCGTCGGAGATTATCCAGCAGATGGTCAATTACGCGGCGGTGAACAGAAAAGACGGCTCGCTGGCGCTGGAGGGACACATCCACAAGGTTGGGGACAAATTCATAGGTAAGGGTCTGCAAATGTTAGTTGACGGCCAGGAGGAGGACTGGATCAGAGAGATGATGGGGCTTGAGATTCAATACCGTCAGGAGCGTCACAAGCAGGGCAAAAAGATATTAGAGTTTATGGGGGCGTCCTCTCCAGCTTTTGGCATGATAGGTACGTTGATCGGGTTGATTCAGATGCTCAGAAACCTGTCCGACCCTGCAAGCTTAGGCGCAGGGATGGCAGTAGCACTAATTACAACTTTTTATGGTGCACTGCTTGCCAACCTGGTATTCATCCCGCTGGCCGGCAAACTGGGTCTGTACTCGCAAGCTGAAATTCTGGCGATGGAAATGACGCTTGAAGGCATCTGCGCTATCTCGCGGGGCGAGAATCCGACGGGCGTACGTGAGAAGATGCAGGCATTCGTATCTCCAAACAGACGGGAAGATATAAAGGCAACTGTATAAATGGCCCGCCAGAGACGAGAAGTTGAAGAAGAAGAGCCGGTCGGTGCACCGGAATGGATGGTGACCTTTAGCGACTCCATGATGCTGCTTTTGACATTCTTTGTGCTGCTGCTGAGTTTCGCGGGATTCGGTAAAGAAACGCTTCCAGGTCTGAGTGCCTCTTTTACCAAGGCGCTGCCCCCGATTTGGCCGTCGGATTCAACTCAGAAGGAATCACTATGGGAGAATGAACAGGTCGGCGGCATAGAAGAGGTAGAGGTGGGCACGGAAACGCGGACACTTGCTGTGGAGGGAAGCAGCAAGTTTATGAAAGAGAAAGAGCCTCTGGACTTTCGAAATCTTAAGGTTTTCAGTGTACCGTCGAACAGTTTTTTCTGGGGCAGCGGGACGGCTATTTCAAGCTCCGGTCGGACAATGTTAGATGCGTTCGCCGTTTTTCTGCGTTCGATACCGAGCCGGGTTGTTATCAGCGAAAACGGTCCGGCTGGGACCGGTCAGACGGGTCTTGACAGGGCGTGGTCGGTTTTTGAATACATGACCAAAAAGGAAGGCCTCAAAAAAGAGATGTTCAGCATCACCACATCAACCATGACGCTGCAGAGCAATCAACAGCAGCGAACGCTCGAAATTACGCTGCTGGAGAGGAATGTTTACGAATGAGTCGCAAAAGAAAAGTATCTGAAGATGAGAAAGTGTTAGTTCCACTGTATATGTTTACCTTCGCCAATATACTAATTTTGTTACTTGCATTTTTCGTATTGTTGTTAACACTGGCGGAAGAGAAAACGGAAGAGCAAACCAAGATACAGGTCGAAGCGGGGCTAAATGCATTCAAGCGTGCTTTTTCTGATTTCGGCATGGGCCGGGGTCTCGACTTCGACTACCCGCAGACAAAATACAAAGTAAAGGAAGGACAGGATGAGCCGGATGGCAGGAGTATCAACGCAGAAATGGAGACTGTTCGGCGCAGGCTGTTGGAACTTGAAAAGACAATGAAGATAATGCCCTCTCAAATAGTGGGTGTTTCGAAGACGTTTACCGTAACGGACGTCCATTTCAATCGCGGCGGTTGGGGTCTGAACAAACCCGCGAAGCAGTTCCTGACGACGTATTGCCGACAGTTGGAGGAAAGTTTGGGCACAAGGGCGGTAACTCTCTACGTGGTTGGGCTGGCGGTGGGAGAGGCGAGCGAAAGAGGGCAGTGGCAGGTCTCTGCGCGGCGGGCGGAGGCGGTTGCGAGCTTTATAAAGTGGAGGTTAGGCGAACAATCGAACTGGTCTGTTTATTCGTGGGGCGCCGGCCCCGGCGGCGATTGGAGCGGGCCTGGGGGGTTTATCAGTAAGGAGGCAGATATTATGATAGTGGCGCTGACCGCGAGTAAATAACCAGGCACAATTGGCTTGCGCCAGCGGTACGGCGGCGAAGCGGTTGTCAAGATTTTCGACAGCAGGGCCGATTTTTCAACGAATCGGCGTGGGGAAATCACCGTTTACACCGGAAGAGGGCGCATTCTTTGATTCCGGCACGGAATTTGCTTTACCCGTAGTAAGTAAGCGTCTCAAAACTGTCACCCTGAGCCCTTCGCTTTGCTCGAGGACAGGCTCCGCGAAGGGTCTGGTTGGCTGAAGTAATAGATTCTTTCCCGGCGCGCCGGGACTCAGAATGACATTTTGTGTTTTGATATAGTTACTGAGTAACCGTCTTTGTTAACTTTGCAGGGTATCGATGCTTAAGAAACGAACAGTGGTAATATTAGTGGTGCTGGTTCTTTGCTTTGTGGGCCAGTTGTTTCTGCGTCCGCGTTTATGCCGGGCCGGTGAGGATACAGCAAGAACAGACAAGTCCAAGTCCGCGGGTGAGTTATCAACGTGGTCACTGGATGATTTGGACCTCGATAAAGGGACAAGCCAGGCTCAGAGCAAACTGATGCGTCAGTTCGCACTTGCAATCGGGTTCGTCGTGGTATTGGGGGGCTGCGCATGGTATGTTTCGAAGAAGTTCGGGCCGAAGCTGGCGATAACAAGGGGTAAAGAGATCAGCATTGTCGAAACAATTCATCTCGGCTCCCACAGGACTCTGCACCTGCTGGAGGTGGGTGGCCGACAAAAGCTGCTGATAGGCAGTACGAACGAAAACATAAATATATTGGCTGATGTTACCGAAGCGGTATCGAGCCAGTTAAACCGGGAAGTTACGTGATGATTGAGGGACAGATGACCGGCAGAGGTTTGCGAATCATTGTTGTGTTGACCATTGTCTTTGGGACGGCGGGTGCGTGTTTCGGTCAGGAGAATCAGTCGGAGACAGACCCGGCCGGGTCCGCTTCGACGATGCCCGGCATCCCGGACGTATTAGAGATAATCAAGAAGGCCACAGCCGGTGAATCCGACGGGACAGGCGCCGAATGGGCCGCGCCAGTGAAATTAGTTGTAATATTCGCGCTTCTGGCAATCATCCCGAGCCTTCTGGCGATGACCACGTCTTTTACCCGCATTGTCATCGTGTTAGGTTTTGCCCGTCGTGCGATAAGTACGCAATCCATTCCCCCAACGATAGCCATAATGGGTCTGGCAATGTTCCTTACGCTCTATACGATGGCGCCGACTTTTTACAGGATCAATGACGAGGCTATCCAGCCGTATATTGCCGACGAGATAGATTTCGGGAAGCTTTCATCGGCGACCAGTGAAATAATGAAGGGATTCATGATTCGTCAAACGCGTCAGACGGATCTGGCACTTTTTGTCAGGATGGCGAAGATTGAACGACCCAATAAGGCAATGGATATCCCGTTTCACATTGTGGTTCCATCTTTTATCGTGAGTGAATTTCGCACTGCTTTTGAGATAGGTTGTCTTCTGTTTATTCCATTCCTGCTGCTGGATTTGGTTGTGGCAAGCATCCTGCTCAGCGCCGGGATGATGATGCTGCCTCCGGTAATGATATCCCTGCCTTTTAAGCTTATACTTTTTATACTTGTTGACGGCTGGGGGATTCTGGCACACAGCCTCAGCCTGAGTTTCAGGTGAGGCGAAGAGCCCGGGCTGAGTGTGGCCCGGTGAGGAGAGCGTAAATGGATGTAGATTACATTTTATATCTGGGTCGGCATACCCTTGAGACGGCCGTACTGCTTGCGGGGCCGATACTGCTGGTTTGCATGGTGGTAGGCCTGCTTGTATCTTTGTTTCAGACGGTGACATCACTGCGGGATATGACCCTGACTATGGTTCCGAAACTTCTGGCGGTTGCGGTAACGGCTCTAATGTTCGGCAACTGGATGATACAGATTCTAATGAAGTTTACGCATGAAATTTTCAACCAGATACGGTCATACGGTTATTGAGGATGGAACTATTAGCGGGAAAAATGTTAGGCTTCATACTGGTACTGACTCGTATCGGGGCATTTTTTGGCAGCTCACCTGTGTTCAGTTGGCAAGCCATCCCGCTTAAGGTGAAGCTGGCACTTGCAATTTTGGCATCAATTTTTTTCTCGAACCTTATGAGTTGTCCCGTCAGCATCGAAGATACAGGTGCGGCGGCGATAGGTTTGATGATAGCAAATGAAGCGGTTTACGGTCTTTCTCTTGGCTTTGTCGCCACTTTGCTTTTCGCGACGGTCAAACTCAGTGCCCGCATCATTGAACGGCAAATGGGTCTTTCGATGGCTCAAATCCTGGACCCCTTAAGCGGCGACAGCGGTCAGCCAATAGGTATGCTTATGGAGATGATTTTCATATTGCTGTTCTTATCCGCTAACGGCCACCATATGCTTTTGCTGACCATTTCCAAGAGCTACGAAGCCTTTCCTATCGGGACGGTGCCAGGTATAGACAGACTGACCGAAGTGATAATTGTGGCTACTTCGACAATGCTTTTGTTGGGTCTGAAGATGTCGGCCCCGATATTGGCGACCTTTTTGCTGCTGATGGTTATTCTGGCGATTCTTGCGCGAGTTGCGCCGGAGACGAACATATTATTTCTGAGTCTTCCACTCCGTGTGGGGCTTGGCTTGCTGATGGTGGGGATATTCCTGCCGTTCGTAAGCAACTTCATAAAAGAATTCGCCCAGTGGATGGATAAACTGATACCTGTATAATGGCAGAACCCGGCAAAACCGAGCAACCGACGGTCAAGCGGCTATCCAAGGCCCGCGAGCAGGGAAGTGTGCCAACAAGCCAGGAGATGCTCTCAGCGGTAACGCTTATCGTTCTGATACTGATAACAATACCGATGGGTCCAAAGGTAGTGGAGTGGGCGACGTTAGAAATAAAAGAGGGAATTAGTTGTGACTATTCTCACATAGCCAATCCGCAGGTTTTTCTCGCGTACACCGGCGAAAAGATCAAAGGTGCGCTAATGATAATGGCGCCGTTTTTTATTGCGTTGATGGCTGCCGGGGTGGCGGCCAGTATCGCCATCAGCGGCAAGAACTTCTCATTGCAGGCGCTTCGATGGAGATTTGACGCAATAAATCCATCGACCGGCCTGAAAAAACTCGTGTCGCTTTCATCGACGGTGAAACTCGGACTGTCGGTAATAAAAATCATCTTTATCGGCGGGATAGTGTATCTGTACCTTCACGATAAAATCGAGTCTCTTGCAACATTTCAGTGGATTCCGTCATCGCAAATGCTCGGGGCAATAGCGGCACTAATCCTTGGAGTACTTAAAAGAATCTGTATTGGTCTGCTGATAGTCGCTCTTATAGACCTTATCTATCAGAAGTGGAAGTACATGGACAACCTGAAGATGACGAAAGTGGAGGTAAAAGACGAAATGCGAGCGGCCGATACACCACCGGAAGTGAAGAGGCGTCTTCGCCAAAAGCAGTTTGAATTTGCGATGCGTCGCATGCTTCAGGACGTGCCCAAGGCGAACGTGGTGCTTGTGAACCCGACCCACGTGGCAGTGGCTTTGCAATACGACGGTGATACGATGCCTGCACCCAAGGTAGTTGCCAAGGGTGGCGACTATGTGTGTGAAAAGATCAAGGAAGTTGCGCGGGCCTACGGTGTGCCCATTATCCGCAGGCCGGCACTTGCACGAAACCTGTACGCGACGGTGGATATCGGACAAATCATTCCGGATTCTCTGTTCGTGGCAGTAGCGGAGGTACTGGCGCTTATCTACCGGCTGCGTCATAATCGGAGCGGATAATGCTTTGAAGGTATCGGTAAATGGGATATACTATAAGCGGCTCATATTCTATTGAATTTTGCATAATAACTGTAACAGGTAACCCCGCCCGGCGGGCGGGGCTAAATAAGGATGTGGTATGCTCCCTTCGACTCCCTCGACAAGCTCGGGACAGGTTTGCTCCCTTCGACTTTGCTCAGGGCAAGCAAGGCCAAGGTTTGCGGGGGGTACCCGTGTTCCATTAGTAACGCAAAGGTCAATAAGATGATGGTCGATACGGGGCTAATTACGGAAAAATATTCGTCACAAGTGGTGATTGCGCGCAACGAGTTTATCTTCACAACGGCAGCGTTGTCGCTGTTGGGGGGGCTTTTGGTGCCTGTCGGTGCGCAACTTCTGGATGTGCTGTGGGTGTTGAGCGTGTGCCTTGGCGTGGCGATAGTGCTGATTGCTTTTTCGGCTAAAGAATCGGGGGAACTGTCCAGTTTTCCGCTGCTTTTGGTGGCCGGGTCGTGGCTTCGAATCGCGCTGACGGCGGCGTCGGCAAGGCTGATTTTCTTGGGAGGTACGGGAGGGGTTATTATCGAGAGTATCGGTGGGGCGATTGGGTCGGGCAGGACAATGTGGACGATGGTAATCACTCCTGTGGCTGCGATTGCGGCGGGGCTGGTGGTGTACAGCGCAACAAGACGGATTACGAAGGCATCGCTGAGTTTTGCGTTTGATACTATTCCGCTGAAAAAGATAAGCATCGAGACGGAGCTGAACGCCGGCATCATAGATAACGACAGGGCCGCATCGCTTAAGGACAAGATTGCGAGTGAAACACAATTTTACCTTAATATGGCGGGCGTGACAAAGCTTTTGCGTTGCGACGCGGCCGTTGCGGTATTGGTGGTGATTGTGACGGGGGCCGGGCAAATTGCAATAACGGCAATCGACCGAATGAGCGCCGGCGTTGGGATTTTGACACAAACATATGTGAGTCTGTCGGCAGGAGTTGCGATACTTGCGCTGGGGCCTGCAGTTTTAACATCGGCGGCGGCGGCACACCTGTTGGGCAAAAGCTCCTTGAGCCTTGGAGGGGCTGATTCAGCCGAGCGGCGCAGCCGCACTATCAAGATAGTCTCGCAGGAATCTGGCCGAAGGGAAAAAGTGGAACTGTTGAACCCGGACTTTGTGGAAGTCGGGCCGCGGCAGGCGGTGGTAGTGCAGAACAAGTCGAGTGATGAAAATATCGCCAGCTTCGAGCCTGTCAGCCGGGCCGGCAAGGGACAATCCAAAAGCATACGCTGCATAGAAAAGTACAACAGTATCGAGGATTACTACAACGATATTGCGCGGCGGATAGAGAATCTGCCGAGCGAAAAGGCGGTACTGTTCGGGGCGGCGAGCGTAGAAGAGCTTCCAGTAACCGTAGCGGTGAACGTGGCGATTAATATCACAAAGAAGGGCCGGCGGTGCCTGCTGATAGATGCCGACGCTGAACGAAGCGCTATTGCGAAGGTCTTCGAGCTTGAGTCCGACGAGGTCAAGGAAAGAGCGGCTGAAACGTGTATTAAGAATCTTTCAATTCGCAGCGGCGGTGATTTGGCCGGTGGGGATGTTCGGGAGTTGAAAGAAAGGATACAAACTATTGCGAAGGGGTATGACAGGGTGATTATTTACGCTCCGAATATGAACTCTGCGAGCAGGGGCGAAATATTATCAGGTATCGCGGCCAGTGCAATCGTCTTTGAGGGTGCCGGCGGAAATGATAATCTCAGCAGGCAATTTGGGACGTCGGAGTGCGAGCTGCTGGCAATTATGCCGGTTGCTTCAAGCGCTGTCTAAGAAGGCGCGGGGGTCTTTATTTATTAACCCGGATTTCCCAGGTAACGGGTGATAAATGAACAGGGTGTGATGAATCGCACCAAATTCCTGATTAGTCGTTAGCATCCAGTCGTTAGTATCTGGCTGGTGGAATCCCGGCAGGCCGGGATGTTTTTTTAATAGCTCCCTCCGCTTCGCGAAGCTGCGCATCGCTTCGGTCGGGATGACACCGCACCAAATTACGGCAGCGGCCTATTTCGTGCGGTGCAAGCAGGCTGGATTCCGGGTTCCGCCTTCGTCCACTGGAGGGATACTACGGCGGACAGGCAAGCCCGGAATGACAAAAAGTGGTGCGAAACATCGCACCCTACATGGCTAATACATTAGCAAAAATCCGAAGCACCAAATTCTACCTGCTGCGACGAGCACAGCACGGCGAGAATCCCAAACAAATCCGAATAACAAAATTCAAATGATGCAAAGCGATCCACCTTCACACGAGGCTACGGTGAATAAGAAGCGAAAAGCTAAAAATGGGAATGACACGTAGAAAAACCCTGGCCGGCGGCCAGGGCTAAATAGGTAAATGGTATGCAGGGCATACCTACGCGGACAGGTAAATGGTATGCACGGCATACCCTACGCGGACAGTTTATTAACCCATTATGTTGATTGCGGCCATCTGCTGGTTCAGTATCTGTAAGTTTTTTTCGAGGCGGGCGAACTTCAAGACAAGCCTTTCTTCATACTTTTCAAGGCGTGTTCGTTCGGTTTCAATCTGAGCGTTAAGACGCTCGATGTAATCGGATATATTTTTCTTTGAGACAGGTATGCGACCATTGTATGAGAGTACATCGTTAAGAATGTCCTTGACATCTCCGGCAAAGCCCTGCTTGACGTATACCGTTGCTTCTATGAAGTCATTCTCGCCAACGCCAATAAGTGCATCCAAATCAACTGTAAACGTAAGGCTATGCTCGGGATAAAGGGGATTACCGCTGCTGTCCGTGTCCCAGTTACCCATTACCACATTACCATCAATGTTGTCGACGTCCACTGTTCGTGCCTCGCTCCAATCCTCATCAGTTGTCTTAATCCGGACTTCTGAAATCGATTCACTGGTTGTGCCATATACCCTCACATCATAGCCCCCTGCCTGAGTGAAAGTGCCGGCGGCATAAAACTTGATAGAGGCGGCATATTCTCCAGCGGAACTTCCGGTCTTCATGGCACCAATCAAGGCGAGAACGCCAAGATAATCATCGCTGATAGCCTCATCGAAATCGGTGCCATCCAGCTCGAGCTGGCCGTCGGAATTAATGGTAAGGCCGATATCCCTGGGCATGGCGAAACTGTCATCGGAGGTAAAACCGCCTGCAGCAAGGATAAAGGGGTTCTTGAGCTGGTTTCTGATGGTGGTAATGGAATAATCACCGTACAATATCGGCGCTGTCTTGGTTTCGGGGTCATAGTCGGCCTTTTCCTGGAGGAATGTAACTATCTCGTTGTAAGCGGTGATCATCTCATCCATTTTCTCTTTGAGTGCTTCGGTATCCCTTGTCAGGGTAACATCGACAGTATCGTAATCTGTAGTCACGGTATTGTAGGTGGTATCGTGCATGTTAAGGGTAACGCCGGAGATGACATCATCTATAGTGTTGCCGCTCCTGCTTATCCAGCCGTCATGGCCTCCTGTAGTCTCTGAGATGGCGTGTGTTCCCGTCGTTGTCAGCCCGCTGGTGTCAATTGTAATTAAGCTGACGTTACCAGCCGTATCACGGAATGTGAATGTCAAGCCGTTATTCAAATCAGTCCCGCTAACAGTTATGTCTCCGGAGCTGACGTTAGCCAAATCTTCAAGCACAGTTTGAACATCTCCCGCGTTAGCACCAAAAGCAATACCAGAGGTAGTATGCCCATCATATGTTAAGGTATAGGTGCCAGCACTTGCTGCGCCACCCGTGGTAGTCAGGTCCTGTTCCTCAGCGGTTTGCGAATCCGGGGGGTAGCCGTCCACCTTAACCTTGGAATTCTGAGCGGATTGAGTTTCCGTAAAGGTACTCGCTGCAAGGTTTGCAAGACCGGCTTGTGTGCTGCCGCCTACGGTCGTCTGGCTAAACGTGGGCAAGTCCATAGTTGTACCGCCCGCACTCGCATCAGTATATGCAAAAGAGGTAACAGTCAGACTACTTGCTCCATCGGTTATGGCAGTAAGCTTTATTTGACCATTGTATAAGGTCGCTTTGACTGTTCCGTTAAAGGCATCTTCAATCTCATCAAATAGGTCCTGAACAGTAGTGTGCTGGTTAATGCTGATGTCAACATCTACAGACTGGCCGTAATGGTCCGTACCCTGAATTGTGATATAATCGCCTGTTTCAATCGTGCCGGTAGTATTGTCAAGGTCCTGCAGTTGGGTTGTAAGGGTGGCGTTGTCTTCGTTATACTGCAAAGCGGTTCCACTTGTAGTCCACAACTCAGTATTACCGGCATTTATTGATATCTGGTGATCCGAACCGTTTTCGCTGCCGATCAGCACCAGATGATATACACCATCGTTGCCGTCATCATATTTCAAGATACTGGCCGTTACGCCCGGATTGTCAGTATCATTGTTGATTAATCCGACGAGTTCTTCCAGAGTTGTCGTGTCGGTTGTCTGTATCACCAACTCCTCATTGTTATATGAAAATATGAATACACCATTCTCGACTGCACCTTTGACATAGGATGTCGAATATTTGAAACCATCGTGAACCCACCGGTCGGAGGCGGCCAACTGTTTAATCTGAAGAGAGTGGTTGCCTTCGGATGCATTGGAGTTAGCCGAGGCGGTCATTATATCGTCATCACTGGTGGCCGAATTGAAGGCCTGTAATTTGGTGTTGTCCGAAAGAGCCCTTATCCTGGTTCTGAAGTCAGCAAGTTTGCTCTGTAACTCGCTTAGAGTCTCACGTTCAATTTGCTGACCGGCCCTTTCTTCTTCCTTGGCCCGCAGCGTACGGCTTTGAACCTCAACCAACTGTCTGACTATCTCGCCGGTGTCAATACCTGTGGCGAGACCTGGAAATCTTATCTCCGGCATATTAAACTCCTTTTTTCGTGCCCCGCATGGTCGCAGCCAAAAGCGGGGCTGAGGTTATCTCTGGTTCCTATCATCTTCAGCAACTGCTGCTTGTAATAATCTCCGTAGCGGCGAAAGTAGTCGCCGAACTTAACCATGTGGCCGTGGACGTGCTTGTAGAATATCTCCATTAAATATTTGTAGTACTGCTGTCGCCTCAAGGCAGGTTCGGTAATGTGCCCAATTTGCGGACAGAGCACCTCTGGCGGATATATCGAGACCATCTCGTTTAAGATGTCTGCGGTAATTTTATTTCTGGCTTCGAACTTGTGCGAAAGGCTCGTCGGCAGCAGTCTGTAGAAATAGGTGGAATGGTCGCCGACCCTCTTGAAACGAATCTTGAGGGAATTTCTGCACAGGAATACGAAATCGGCGGCGTTTTGCACTTCTTCATACCCCCCCAGGCGCTGATAGAGAGATTTTCTTTTCATGCCGCCGGGATGGGGGATTGGTGAAAAAGCGTTCTCGAAGAGGAGATTCGGCAGGATAGTATTATCTGAGAAATCCAAATAATCCCATCGGCCCCCCGTAGGATTACCAAACTGATCCACAAGTGTAAGACAGGCCGGGTAGAAATAATCAACGTCCGGATATCTCCGGGCACAGGCGACCATTTTTTCGATGTAGTCCGTGGCTATGAAGTCATCCGAGTCAACGGTGATGATGTATTGACCGTTGGCCCGGGCAATAGCGACGTTGGTGCCGGACCAACGATTCTTATGCGGTTTATGAATGTAGCGAATCCTGCTGTCCGAGTAGGAACTGATTATCTCCTTCGTCCTGTCGCCGCTGCCATCGTCAACTATGAGCAGCTCAAAATTCTTATACGTCTGGGCCAGGACTGAATCGATGGCCGCCGCGATATACTTTTGGGCATTGTATGCTATCATCTCCACCGAAACCAACGGCTTATCGCTTTGGCTGTCGCTGCCCAACTTGACAAATTCCAGTTGGACCTCCTGATGGGGCGAGTTGGGCACAAAACCGGCATAGCGCCGAACATCGATCCTGAGGCCCCGGTCAAACATTTGGGCCAGTCTGTCTGCAGAATATTCGGTCTTGCTGCCGGCGCGATTATCCGAGACGTTCTGGACGATGTTGAGGGGATTGCAGAACGCAGCCGACTGCTCATAACAAAGCAGTGCAGCTCGCGACCTGGCGTATAATTGTGTGTTGGCAGCCATCAAGCCTTCAAGCATGTTGGGATTGTCAAAATCCAATTTCTTCAGCAGCGGCTCAATATCGGCGGCCCTGTATATGGAACTTGAAACCTCTAACGGATAGGCAAAGTGAATCCGGCCCCGGGTCCAGTCGTACTTCAGTACTGACTTAGCGACATACCAGAACGGAGGCAAAGTAACCTGCGCGTCGCGGGCATAGCTGTAAGTTGTGTTCTTACCCAGTCTGAGTGAAAAGCCAAGTGCGTTATGATTTTGCTTCAAGAGGCCGACAATCTCGGCGAGTTTGAAATCCTTTACAAACAGATTATCGTCAACCAGGAAGAGCACATATTCATATTCGCTTATGACGGCGAGTGTCTGCGTTTTGAAATCGGTTTCTTCAATAAATGTAATGTCGGCAAACTCGTTTTTGAGTGTGTCATATTGGGCACGGTAGATGTCGTTGGATGCCTTGTACAGCACGTGCAATTTTATATTGGCATTATCCAAGCAGTGCAGCGCGAATGATTCTATGGCTGCGGCAAGCTGCATGGGGCGGTCTTTACTGAATATGAGACCGACTATTTCTGTTGCAACATCGTTCTGGGCGGCAGGTTCCTGGTTGCAGGCGACGGCTTCATCAACCGGATGCTCGGCTTTTGAATAGGAAGCAGCGGTCTCGTCGAGGAATGTTCGAAGCCGGCGCATCCATATCTCGTGTTTCTTAAGCTCGTTGTGCGCATCGCTAACAAGTGAATCGAGCAGTAATTTATCACATGCGGCGAGCAGTTGTTCTCGTGTCAGGTGCACTTGCTTGGCTGCCTCAACTTGGACATTAGAAAGATAAGGTTCATGCGGCCATGAGCTTGTTCGTACCCGGACAGGGCCAAAGCCTAATTGGGTAAGGGTGTGTTCAAACCTTTGGCCAAACCAGTGGTCGGTATGAAAAGCCCACTTATCGGCCTGGTCGCCGGCCAGATGACGAACGACACCGATTTTCGTTTTCAGCAAGGCATCGGAAAGCAATGTTTTTGCGCTGCCAATCAGGTCGGGCGTTTCAATGCGCAACGTACAGCCTGTCTTGAGCCATTCGTGCCATTTGATGAGCAGGCCAAGTGCTGTAACCCTGTCGAAGTGCTCGAAAACATGATGCAGTCTAATCTCATCAACACTGTGAGCGGGGAAATTCAGCTTTGTAATATCAGCGTACAGGTCCGCTCCCAAGTGCGTTACCACATTGTGCTCCTCGGGCGGGTAATCAATATTTATATACCCGTCAAAATGCCACTTTCCGCAGCCGAGGTGAAGCCGAAGGGGCTTACCTTCACTCCATAACCGGCCATCTTTAAGTTGAGACAGGATGTCGGTCTCAGGTCTTACCAAAAACGGTGCGGGGGCTTTGGCTACCGCTTCAAGATCATAATCCGGGTGAGTTTTTTGAACGGGAAGATTTTGCATTATGGTGTAATTGCCGGCGACCCTCGAGGAGACGGCGAGATAGTTTGAATAGCGATTATTCTCCAACAAGTCGCGCCATTTAGCTATGTGAACAAAGCTATCGGGAAGTATTCGGAAGATGACATAGCCGTATGAAGACAGAAGTCGGCAGACCTGCTGCAACGTTATGCCCGCATCCGGATAGGTTCCGCCGTACTCGAACTGAAGCATTTTGACGCTGTGAGCCCGAAGAAGGCCGGTGGCGCCGCGCAGGACATCGAATTCGCCGCCTTCGGTGTCAATCTTTATGAAATCAACGTGAGGTATTGAGTGCTCCCGGCAAAAGGAGTCGAGGGTTTGTGCCTGAACTGAAATCGGGACAGGCTCCACATTAAATTGTTGTTCAACGGCAGGATTACGCCGGTAAAACGAGCTCATGCGTGCCAATTTTGAGTTCTGGTTGTAGTGGTAAAATGTTTTGGGGCCGTTGTTATCCGCTATTGCAATATCGTGCAGGTGCGCACCTGAAGAGCCAAGATTAGTCTTTAAGACGGCAAACGTATCGGCGACAGGCTCAAAGGAATGCAGGTGGACTTTGCCAACAGCAGCCAGGACACTGCCGCTCCACTGCCCCGTGTTTGCACCGATGTCCAATACTATATCACCCGGCTTTATCAGACATCGAAGCAATGCAAACTCACCATTGGTCTGACAATCACTATTATCGAAACCAACGTCATCAAAACCGGGGCTGTCATTATGAACCTTTATGTTTTTCAGTACGTCGTCGTCCCGATACATCGGGAACGCGTCGGCGTCGTTTTCTATACGAGTGCTCGCCGGTTTGGGAGCCTGCTCAAGCTCTGAGCCGAGCCGGGTTAGTAAATCTTTTGCCTGGAGGAAATCGGGCTCAAGCTGCAGGACGGCGTCGGCGGCTTTCTTAGCGAGCGGCTCATCCCCACACTCGCAGGCGACTTTTGCAAGATACCACAGCACAAGCCAGTGGTCGCATTTCGAGTGAATCGCCTCCAGAAACTTCAACTTTGCCTGTTCAAACATGCTGTACTGGTAACATGCGAGGCCGTGCCAGAAATGCTCAATTGCGGAATCTATTTTTGGCAGAGAGGCGGGCAGATTAAACGCCTCAGCAAAATCGTCGTGCCAGAGCAGTCGCCTTGGCTCGGGTCGCTGGGGAGAAACAAAATGTTTCCACCGCTGAATATATAATTCGATATCGCGGTTGCTGTTGTCGGCGTTTGCCTGCCTGGAGGCATCAAGCACATTGTCGTGAACAACGAAGCAGCCGGGCAGAGGAATAAACTGCCTGCCTGCCTCGTACAGCTTGAAACACAAGTCGCCGTCAGCGCAGTAAAAGCGGTACGCCTCGTCGAGCCCGCCTACCGCCCTGAAATGGTCGAGTCTGACGAGACCATAGTTCATCAGCAGCTTCGGGCCTAAGGTAAAATCAATGCCAAACTTATCCCAATCGGGTCTTGCGTGGGTGTTTTTGAAGAAGAAAATCCCGCCTGCGACTTCATCTTTTTGGGCGTTTAGCAGTTCAACCGCGCGACTAATACAGCCTTTGCTAAACAGAATATCATCGCTGGCATACATTGCCCATTTTCCACGGGCCTTTGAAAAGCCGAAATTATACAACTGTGGCCAAGAGTGCCTGCCCGGGCCGAGACAATGCGCTTCGTCATAAATATTCTTTACGCCATGGGCGCGCAATACATCAAGTGTGTTATCACTTGAAGCCCCCTCGATGACGATCAGCTCACAAGTTATCCCCTGCACAGCGGCCTTCAGGCTGGCAAGCATCTTGTCGAGCAGAGCCGCCCTATCCTTAGTGCAAAGTACGATACTGACATCAATTTGCGACTGCACAGAATGATTGTGGTCAACGTCGGGAGTTTTGCTTTCGGGAGAAATAATTTCGATGCTCTCGATGTCAATAAGTTGGTCTAATATTTTCCAACGCTGTTCGCCCGGTTTTGGATTCAGTAGCGAGGGGCTCTGGGCAAACACTCTCGGCTTTTGCGAAGAGGCGGCGAGTGTTTGGCGCACGGCCTCAGCAAACACTTCAACTGAAACATCCGTCACACAGCGGATTTTGTCGTATCTGCATTGCCAATCGCATCCATAGCACTCGAGCGGCAGACAAACAACGGATGTAAGCGATGAGTAAGGCATAAATCTTCCAAAATGCCCGCCGCCAAGTAGAATCACATTGGGTGTTCCAACTGCACAGGCCATGTGAGCAATCGCGGTCTCTGCGCCTACGGCCAAACGACAACGCTTCAAGATTGCCGCAGTTTGTCGCAGTGTGGTGGCGCCCGATAGATTCACTGCACGGACACCAATTGCTTCAAGATTCTGCTGATTTATCCGGTAATCACGGTCATTGCCCAATGCGATAACCGAATAATCGGCCTTTTTACAAATCCGGCTCAGCGCTTCGCCGTAGCGTTCATAGCGGCGATGGTCGGTTCGCGTTCCGGCAAAAAGTACTATCGTGCGGTCCGGGTCCAGGCCATGCTTAGTGAAAACCTCTTTGGCAAATTTGTCATCATCGTCTGTTATCCATACCTGCGGTTTCAGAGATGAAACATTTATCCCGATGCCGTTTAGGAAATCACAATGACGCGACAGTTCCGATTTACACCGTCCCTCTGTTGGAACTATATCAGTGTATGAAGCCCACCTCACATTTCTGAATGCTACCCGCCTTGGAATAAACTCGAGGCCCCTTATATCGGCAAGGCCGTGCGTTGCAAACGTGCTGTTAAGCAAAATATCCGGACGAACCTTTTGAATTTCTCTAATCACTGCCTCATACTGAGGCTGGCTTTCCCACTTATGCTCTGAGGGCACCGTGATTATCGTATTAACAAACGGGCACGCCTCGTAAAGCGGGGCAATGTGGGCCTGACAGACTACGGTTATTCTTGCGCCGGGGAACCTTTCCCGCACATACGGCAGCATCGACGAAGAAAGAACGGCATCACCTATCGAATCCGTCCGGACCCACAGGACGTTCTTAACTTCCTTTCGGGACGGCTTTGGTTGAGGAGTAAACTTCGCTATGCAAAAACCAAACTTTTCCCTTGAAGAGGTAATCAGCTTAAATCGGCGGTCACTTTGTATCTGCTCGAAACTTTTGTGGTGCTTGATATGATAAATATCATCCAGGGCGATATAACACGGGCCCTGAAGAAGCCCGACCAGGTGGTTAAATTCGATATTGCCGATATGTCCGGCGCTGTCCAGCAGTACAAAGTCAGGTCTGAAGTCAAACGACTTCAAACAATGGTAAAGAAGATTGTCCGGCACCTGTCCGAAATCGGTCTCTTCATAATACTTTTTCGCACGGACATCAGCCCTGTGGTCAACAAAGGTATCGTCAAACTCAATGTCGGTTACGGTAGTTTTTTTTATTTGTTCAATCGTCGGCAGGCTCGAGCGCGGAACAGACAGGCCGTTGAGAACGGTTACATTGAAATTCTGCGAGCGAAGATGCTCTTTTGCCCGGGCACAATAAGCGGGGTTGACTTCTATAGTATAAAAAGCGGCGTCAAGCCCCAAAGACCTGAGAGCACCGGCAATTACGGTCGTTGTGCCCGTGCCCAGAAATGTGCCGGTTTCGACAATCCTTTTTGGCCGGATTTGTGCAAACAGTTCCTGAATGGCTGCCGCAAATGATGATTCCGTGTCAACCTGCATTCCTGTCTTAACATAATCTTCGGCAACTTTCACGTTTTTAGCTTTTCCAGATGAGACAGCCGCAGGACTTGCGCCAAGCAGGCCTGTTGTGTCAATATTCTTCAGGAAAATTACACAGCCGTTATCCTGCGTGCTGTTGGTTAATGCCTGAAAACAGGGATACTTTCTTTGGAACCTGTTGGCCACATCTTTAAGAAACGGAAAGCTTTGGTGGATAATATCATCAAAGACTATCGCTCCTCGCTCATTAAGCAGTTTAACAGCATCTTCCAGGTCTTCCGAGGCACCGATTTCAGAATGGTCGCCATCTACCGTAATCAAATCGAATTTTCTTCCGGCCTTTATCAACTCTTTTAACTTTTCGTGACTGTTACCAGCGATAAATTCGATTTTGAAGTTCTTGTTGGTTCTCGATTTGTACGCCTCAATCTGCCGGGTTGCATATGCCAGAGTGTTTGGAAAACCCGCATAGTTTCCGTCCCAGATGTCAACGCCGACGACATGCCCGACATTTGAATTATGCAGTACCTGCACCAGCGAACAGCCGGTCCGAACACCAACTTCGAGGTAGCTTCGGGGGTTGAGTTTTTCCGCTATAAAAGCGAGTGCAACATGGATATTCCAGAAAGGCGCGCCTTTGCGAATGTGCTGAAGCATCATGTTCCTGCGTTTCACGACAGACTCATCTGTTTCAAGGAAGCTCCATGCTTCTATAACTTTTTTCTGATAATACGGGTTACCAACAACTATGTGAATTTGTTCTTCCTCCCAACACCTTTCCTTCTGCATCCCGGCGGTATTGCCGTTCCTGAATTTTCGGATGTAGCCGAGCATAACCTCCGGATGTTCGCCGGTAAAAGGAATGGTATATGAATTTTTATCCCCGGTCCATACGCCGTGGTTTGCTTCTATTTGTTTTCTGTTTTCCGGCGTCCATTTCAGAAAACATTTATTATACCATTCATTCAGGTCAATTTTCCATCTCTCAGCCCAGCCGTATCTGCGATACAGCCCGATTTTCTGTCCGACCTGCTCATGCAGCACATAGCTGTAATGGCAGGGAATGATTCCCATTTCCCTGGTCTGGTTACCATCGATAAGGTGCATCTGCTCGGTAGTGACAGATGAGTTGGGCCAGACCATAGTCGGTGGTCGGTGAGTTGTGAATTGGGCGCCAGGGACATACTTAAAGAGCCTTCTAAAGTGATGCGGCTGTTCGAAGAACATGGGTGAGACAAAGATGTAATCCAGTCCTTTCCAGAAATTGTCGGGTATGAAGTTGACCTGTGTGATTGACGGGTCTTTTAGGAAAAGCTCATCTATTTTTTCAAGATCGCAGCTTTTGTACACTTCATCCGAATCTATGAGCCAGACATAGTCGCCGGTAACATGCTTTAGCGCCTGGTTTTGCATCTCGCACTTTTCGGGCCATTTGGCCTGAATCAGCTTTATTTTGTTTTCGGGATCTGGGAATGACTTAATAAATTCAACGGTTCCGTCCCTGGAGCTGCCATCGGGATTTGCGGCAAACATGCAGTCGGTGACGGCGCCTTCAGCAATGATTATCTGATGTGCAAAATCGTAAATGGACTTCAGGCTGTATTCAATGAACGGCATCCCGTTAAGCACAATCATTATGAAGCTGAACTTCAAATCTGTCTTGCGGCTAACTTGAGGCATGACATTCGATAATTCTATCTCCTTTGAGAAGTGGTGGTTGCGCAAATTTTTCTGCGAACATTCCCGCATAAGCGATTCTGTTTCTTGTGTCCAGCCCATCCGTTTGTAGAGCCGACAGATATTTGACACGGTGTTGCTATCCGTCAGGTTAAGCTTGAAAGCATTGGTGAAGCATCGCATCGCATCGCGAATATCGCCCATCTCGTAGTACAACCGGCCCAGGTCATTGTGAGCCTGGGCGGAATTGGGATTGAGTTCGATTGCCGCCTTGAAAGCTGCCTTGTCACCGGCCTTGTCGCCGGTGTCATGAACGTCATTGGCAGTCGATGACGTAAGGAAACCGCGCAGCCGCTGCATCCACTGCGGCATGGCGAATTCGGCGGCTATTTTTTCATACGCCGCCGTCCCCATTGTCCTCCGCATGTCTGGCGACTGCGCCAACTTTGTCATGTAGTCGGCCATTGCATCGACATCGCCCTCTTCTACGAGAAAACCCGTTACGCCGTGCTGTACTTCATCAGGAATACCTTCATGTAACGTAGAGACAACAGGCAGTCCTGCTATGGACGCCTCCAGAATGGCGACTGGCAAACCTTCAGCATCGCCGGTTTGCGGGTCGGTTATCGAATGCTGCACATATACACATGAAGTGTGCATACACTTCACCACATGCTCGTTCGACCGGGCGCCATGTAACATCACCGAATTGTTCAAACTATTAGCGTCAACAAATTGTTTCGCCTCAGCAAATAGTGGGCCGTCACCAATAATATCAAGTGTACAATCAGCAATCCGGTCTCGTACTTTCCTAAAAGCCCGCAGCAGCAACAGCGGCGCTTTCTTAGGAACCATGCGAATCACCGAGACAAAATGGCACGGCTGTCTCTCCGGATGTGCACAGATGCCCGATGGAATTTCCACTCCGCACGGAATAACCCGTATCTTCTCTGCGGGTATTCCGATTGCGGCGAGGCGATTTGCCATCTTTTCAGAAACCGCGATAACACCGGTAACGCGGGTCCCCATCCACTTATAATACGCAGGCATTGTGGGATTACGCAGCATCGCAGAAGCATCACCACCATGAAAATGAACGAAGATAGGCAGATGCAGGCGTTTTTGATTCAATTCGATGATGTCGGTTCCATAACAGCCATATTGGCAAAGTATATGCGTTACCCTGTGCTCTGCAAGAAAGCGAACAACGCGCTCTTCTACCTCGGCGTGATACACGGATGGACCTGTTGAATATGGTATGATAAGATAAGGTTGGCGCACCTGCAGACAGTTATTCATTACACCGGTCACAAGAACGGTCCTGTCCGGAGCGATATTGTTAATCTGCCGGGCAATAAACGTCTCAGACACCTTGCCGACCTGGGGAGTGAAAATCGCAAGACAGCCTATTTGACCCGGTTCGGCCTGCGGCGGCGGTGTTAATATGTCCCGGCGCTGCCGGGTTCGCTTTATCGGCTTGCGACTGCCCTTAAGCGCGTCTTTTATGGTACGCGCCGCACGTACCGCAACATCGTTATCGTCAATATACAAGTGTTGTTGAGCAAAGGATTTCTGCATCGCAAGCCGCCGGCGTTTTGCCTCGGCGTCATATAAAAACCTCTGGCAAAGTTTTGACAGCGGCTCGTTATCTCCGAATACCTGCCATGCTAAATCAGTAAAGCTGACGGTACTCTTATTACGAACGAAAATAGTCGGTATGCCCTTGTGCAGGAACAAAAGAGAAGCCGTTCCCACGTAGAAGAACATTATGCCAATATCAATAACAGGCAATAACTCATCAAGTGAATATTCCGTGCATACGAATATGTTCGGGTATGGGCCGAAAATACGCTTATATAACTCGGCGTGATCGGCGCGAGGACTTATTTTAATTATAATCTGAATATCCTGATTGAGTGCCAACGAAGCAATTTCATCACAACGTGCGAAGAATTCTTTTATATTTACCGGCCAGACATTGGCAAAAATACTACGTGTTACTACAC
>CAZLWL010000020.1:0-33399 GCA_964563335.1 uncultured Pirellulales bacterium | reverse complement strand
GAAGTTGAAACCCTACGGCACACAGGGCTTTCGCCACCTGCGTAAGACCAACGTCGCCTACTGCGACGGCCGGGCCGAGACGCTCGCCGATAGATACACCGAGACGCATGAAGAGCTAATTGATCTCATCGCCGAAGACACCGGCTTCCTCTCTCCCGACAACAGCGCTTACGATTTGAAATAACTAATGTCATCCCGGGCTTAAACCAAAATCCAGAATTCACCATCCATTACGAAAGCATTCGCTGATTCTATTCGATAATTCCGCGAAGCTGTTCAACACCAGCCCCGAAGGGGCGAAATAATATAGCCCAGGGCAAGCGAAGTGCAGCCCTGGGTATCGGATTCTCGGCGCAAGAAGAAAGGCTGGCGTCTTTCGACGCCAGCCTTGTTGAGGCAATATCCAAATCATAGTATTACAAAGATATAAATCTGCCTCAACTTTTCAACTCACCCTATTGCATAAGAAGAAAAAGAGCTTATAACAATCGTCATTATACCAGCATGGTTTATTATTGCAAGCACTTTTTTGAAAAATTTTCAATTTTTTTTGACTTTTTTCACCAATTCACCTATTTTACGACCCCCAACATCCACTTTTAGCCTCCAATCCCGCTCCCAGCCGCAAAAACAGCCATTTAAGCTGAATTACGCAGTCCGGTTCGATGTTATCCGGCACTTTAAGGGCTTGCGGGCTATTGCCCCACCAGCACTACAAAATCCAGTAGGTTTACTTTCCCATCGCCTGCCGCCGCCCCTTGTCATCCCAGCGAAAGCTGGGATCCACGATTTGCATACCGGATGACGCCACAGAGCCCCGAATGTGAATGAGGGGTCATTCCCGCGAAAGCAAAAATATCCCCGGCGCGACTCGAACGCGCAACCTTTGGCTCCGGAGGCCAACGCTCTATCCAATTGAGCTACGGGGACAAACTTACAGAACTGTTATTCTAATAAGCTAAAACGGCTGACAAGTCAAGTTCTCCGCGCGGCTGCACTCAAATCGTATTTACATGGAAAAAACGGAGAAACAGGATTTCCCCGTTGAAATCCGCGCAGGCCCTGCTATCATATTGAGCTTTGCAGGCCCTTATTTATGGGGTTCAAGGGTGTTAAAAGTCAACATTATTATACTTTAGCAGAAAGGAAGTGGTGTATTAAGATGTCAGACCAAACAAAAGGCATGAAATCTCTAATGACCGAGGCGAGAACCTTCCCGCCCCCGGCCAACATCCAGAAAAATGCTTACGTAAACAGCGAAAAGCAGTATCTGGCAATGTGGGAAAAATCGATAAACGAGCCGGACGAATTCTGGCTCGAACAGGCCAAGAGCCTAACCTGGTTCGCCGAGCCGACCGAGAGCCTGCGATACACCTGGGACACAAGAAAGCGCAAAATCGAACACACCTGGTTTGCCGACGGTGAATTGAACGTCTCATACAACTGCCTCGACCGGCACCTCGGCACACCCACCGCCAAAAAGACCGCCATCCTCTGGCAGGGCGAAGCCGAGGACGCCGTCAAGGAACTGACCTATGAACAGCTTCACAAAGAGGTCTGCAAATTCGCCAACGTCATGAAGTCCAAAGGCATCACCAAGGGCGACCGCGTTGCGGTATATCTTCCGATGGTGCCGGAACTGGCGATAGTAATGCTCGCCTGCACCCGCATAGGCGCGATTCATTCGGTCATCTTCGGCGGCTTCAGTTCGGACGCCATTCAGGGCAGAGTTAACGACTCAGACTGCAAAATGCTTATCACATCCAATGTTTCCCTGCGGGCCGGCAAACACATACGATTGAAAGAAATCACCGACGAAGCGTTAACCAACTGCCCCACCATTGAAAACGTCATCGTCGTCAAGGTCAACGACGACCCATGCCCCATGCAAAACGGACGTGATGTGTGGTACCACGACGAAATGGCAAAAGCAAACGCCGAATGTGAGCCTGAGCCGATGAATGCCGAGGACCCGCTGTTTATCCTTTACACCTCCGGCTCAACGGGTAAGCCTAAAGGCGTCGTCCACACCACCGGCGGCTACCTGCTGCACTGCGCCCTCACCCACAAGCTCGTCTTCAATATCCACGATGATGACATTTACTGGTGCACCGCTGACATTGGCTGGGTAACCGGACACAGCTATATCGTTTATGGCCCGCTCGCAAACGGCGCGACCTCCATGATGTTCGAGGGCGTCCCGACATACCCCGACGCGGGCAGGTTCTGGCATATCTGCGATAAATTCGGCGTGACTGTCTTCTATACGGCCCCCACTGCTATTCGCGCATTGATGCGTCTGGGCGATGAGTGGCCCGCAAAATACAAGTTGGACACCATGAGAGTCTTAGGCTCGGTCGGCGAACCCATCAACCCGGAAGCCTGGATGTGGTATTACGAAAAGATAGGCCGCAATCGCTGCCCGATTGTCGATACGTGGTGGCAGACCGAGACCGGCGGCTTTATGATTTCACCCCTGCCCGGTGCACACACCCTAAAGCCCGGCAGCGCTTCACGGCCGCTGTTCGGCGTTGACCCTGTGGTGCTGAGGGATGACGGGGCCGAATGCGATGTGAACGAAGGCGGAAAGCTCTGCATTCGCAAGCCCTGGCCCGGAATGATGAGAACAATGTGGGGCGACCACGACCGCTTCATTGACACATACTTTAAAATGTACGACAACATCTACTTCGCCGGCGATGGCTGCCGAATCGACGCTGACGGCGACTACTGGCTGATGGGCCGAATCGACGACGTTGTCAACGTATCCGGTCACCGCATCGGCACCGCAGAGGTCGAAAGCGCCCTGGTCAGTCACGACAAAGTCGCCGAAGCCGCCGTTACACCGGTACCCCATGACATCAAAGGCCAGGGGCTTTACGCCTATGTAACACTCGTTGAAGGTGTCAGCGAGAGCGATGACCTCAAAAAAGAACTCGTGAAGCACGTCCGCAAGGAGATCGGCCCGATAGCCGCACCAGAGGCGATTCAGTTTGCACCGTCCCTGCCGAAGACGCGCTCAGGCAAGATTATGAGGCGCATCCTCCGCAAGATTGCCGAGAAAGACACCGATAACCTTGGCGATATAACCACTCTCGCCGACCCAAGCGTTGTCGAGGCCCTGATAAAGGGCAGGGGATAGGCCAAAACCAACAAGCGAAATTTTGCCGGATGCGCCAAAAAACGCATCCGGCAAATTCTAACTCAAAGGAACCTTTCACATGACCGAACCAATCAGTTCACCAGCCCCAGACTTTAAGAACCTCGGATGGCGGAACACATTCGCCGGAATGGGGATTAATCTCGCTCTCGGAATCTTGTACACATGGAGCGTTATCAGCAAGGGCATTCCCCCCGAATGGGGCTGGAGTGAAACAGACAAGTCGCTGCCGTACATGTTTGCCTGCCTGATATTTGCGCTCGTGATGGTACCAGCCGGCAGAATGCAGGACAAACTGAGCCCGCGCCTGGTAGCCACAATCGGCGGTGTTCTTGTGGGCATAGGTTTTATAGTTGCAGCTCAAACAACTTCCTCCATCGGCTACCTGCTTGGCTTCGGCGTTCTCGCCGGCGCCGGCATTGGATTCGGATATGCGTCGGCCACACCCCCAGCGGTCAAATGGTTTCCGCCGGCAAAAACCGGCATGATTGCAGGTATCGTTGTTTCCGGTTTCGGCCTGGCATCTGTCTATGCGGCACCACTTGCAAAGGGGCTCACCGCTTCTTACGGCCTTGGCAAAATGATGATGATTCTTGGAGCCGGTTTCCTTGTTGTCGTCGTGGGTCTTGCTCAGTTGCTCAAACCTCCTCACAAGGTCCAGCAGTATTTAGCTGAAACCGGCGATGTGGGACGCAAAAAAAAGGAAGCAATGGCCGGTTTGCCCGTCACAAAAGAAAACGACTTTACGCCAAAAAAGATGCTCAGCACCTGTTCTTTTTACATGTTATGGTTTATGTATGCATGTGGCGCGGGAGCGGGACTGATGATTATCTCGAAACTTTCACCGATTGCTTCAAACCAGGCCGGCATCCAGTTGGGCTTTTTGCTCGTGGCGGTCTTAGCCATAGGCAACGGAGGTGGAAGAGTTATCGCCGGTATGCTGAGCGATAAGATCGGCCGAAAAGCTACAATGTTAACGTGTTTTATTTTTCAGGCCGTTTTGATATTACTTCTTTCGCAGGCAAGAGAAGGAAATATCTTAGCCAAAGTGCCCGTCTTAGCCGTCGTATCAGCCCTTATCGGTGCAAATTACGGAGCCAATCTCGCCCTGTTTCCCTCAATCACCAAAGACTACTACGGATTAAAGAACTTCGGCATCAACTACGGGCTCGTATTTACTTCATGGGGTGTCGGCGGTTTCATGTTGGCGTTTCTGGCCGGCAAGATGTTCGACATATATCAGACTTACACCATTGCTTATTACAGTGCATCGACCCTGCTGGTTTTGGCGGCGGTTATGGTCTTTTTCCTGAAGCCACCACAAGCCAAAAAATGTGGCTGCGCCCTTTAATCTCGACTCAATTACCCTTACAATAGGCACTTTTGTGAGGTATATGAAACTGTGCATGAAGGACTTTGGGAAAAACTTGTTACACTTGACCCGGAGGTAACGGCCCGGCGCACAAAGTGCAAATATATGAGCGCCTCAGGTTATTATGAGGTGGTGCTGTTAGGGTGCGAGTATGTAGTTGACCCCGCCGAGCGAAGGATTTATCCGACTGCAAATGCCCAGCAAGGACAGGAGGCCGGATTTTTGGAGCAGCTTTGCATCCTTGCGTACCTGATAAACGTCCGCGAAGTGCCCGTAGCGAACAAACTGGTTGCCGCGGAGCAACTGGAAGGCGGGCAGTTCTTCTTTCGCGGTCCGCACGAACTTCCCACGGCTGCGCTGGTAGAGGCCTTTGGTGATGATCCTGCCCTGTTAGACAGGGCAGGTGAGCAGTTGGGGGCCAAGGCGTGCGAGTATGGGGGTGCGTCGATTGAGTTGTCGGTACTGCCTCGATTTGGGCTGACTTTCATTATTTGGGGGCGGGATGAGGAATTTGGCGGCCGGGCCTCGATACTTTTTGACCAATCGGCCGATCAGCAATTGCCATTAGACGCGATTGGGGCGGCTGTAAATCTGGCGGTCAAAGCTGTGATAACCTCTCTTGAAAAAGGTAGTTAGAGTCCCCCGCCCCCGCCCCCCGCCCGGAAACACCGCGCTGGCGGCCCACATACCGATACACCAGTGCGAAAAACGCTTTACAGCAAGAAAAAGCTTGCTACAATACGGCTGATTACTGTAGAATACGCATTTTCGACTAATGACGTAATACCGGATAATGCAACCAGGCGTTAAAATTGCAATCAGTGGCAAAGGGGGAGTCGGTAAAACGACAGTTTGTGCCGTCTGGGCCCACTTATTTGCCGAGGATGGGTTGGATGTACTCGCTATAGACGCGGACTCCGACCCGAACCTTGCGTCTGCGCTGGGCGTAGCAGTCGAGGAGACTCCCGAACCTCTGATCGAGATGAAACAGTTGATTGGGGAACGCACGGGAGCTAAACCGGGGGCGGTGGGTCAGTATTTCAAGCTGAACCCGAAAGTATCAGACTTACCCGAGAAGTATTGGCGCGAAATCAATGGGATAAAGCTTTTAGTCCTCGGCGCTACCAAAAACGCCGGGGCCGGTTGTGCGTGCCCGGAATCGGCGTTTTTAAAAGCGTTATTAACTCATGTGATTCTACAAAGGCGCGAGGCCATATTGGTTGACCTCACAGCGGGCCTTGAATTTATGGGTCGGGCCTGTGTTCAGGGGGTCGATGCACTGGTGGTAGTGGTTGAGCCGGGTGCAAGGAGTATAGAAACCGCTGTTAGTGTAGCACGTATGGCCGGCAAAATGGGTATCGAACATGTGGCTGCCTTTGCCAATAAGGTTACCGACGCCGGCCAAATAGACATAATCAGGTCCCAACTGAAGGACATCCCGATACTTGGCAGTTTCAGGATGGAACCGGCATTAGCAGCAGCGGACTTGAATCGTCTGCCGGTAGCGGGCGCCAGTAGCGAGCTTTGCCAGGAGCTAAGGAAGGCAAAGGAGACGATGGTGGATTTGTTTTTTAAGGACCGAGTTTTAGGCAATTAGCTTGAAAATACGAACCAGTGTATATAGATTATCCTGATATATTTGGGAATTGAATTAATTGATGAGGGATTGTTATGGACCCGGAGAAACGTAGTAGTGATAAAGCATCTCAGGAGATGATTCAGCATATGGCCGATGCCGGGCTGCAGAACGCATGGGACCGGCTGGATGCCCAGCAGCCACAGTGCGGGTTTGGCAAACAAGGGATATGTTGCCGCATCTGTACAATGGGGCCGTGCCGCATCTCCAAAAAGGCCCCGCTCGGTATTTGTGGCGCCGACGCGGATACTATCGCGGCTCGGAACTTGCTTCGTATGGTAGCGGCGGGAGCTGCGGCACATTCCGACCATGGCCGGGACATAGCACATACGCTGTCGATGGTGGTTGAAAGCGACAGGTGCGACTATATGGTAAAGGACGAGCACAAATTAAAGCAAGTCGCCGGTCGGTACGGAATCAAGACGGAGGGCAGGGAAATAAAAGAGATAGCAGCGGAGCTTTCGAATGCTGCAATGAACGAGTTCGGCAGACAGGAAGGTACCCTTACAACGGCGAGGGCATACGCGCCGCCGGCCAGGCAAAAGGTATGGGAAGAATTCGGCGTTATGCCTCGCTCAATCGACCGTGAGGTTGTGGAGATTATGCACAGGACGCATATTGGTGTCGGGTCGGACTACAAAAACCTCATTAAACAGGCGATAAGGTGTAGTCTGGCGGATGGATGGGGTGGTTCACTCATCGCAACGGAACTTTCAGACATTTTGTTCGGCAGTCCTGTCCCGATTCGCTTTGGCGCCAATCTCGGCGTACTGGAGGCCGAGCAGGTCAATATCATTGTTCACGGTCACGAGCCAACGCTGTCGGATATTATAGTGGGAGTATCGCAGAAGCCGGAACTTTTGAAAATGGCAGAAGAAAACGGCGCCCAGGGCATCAACATTGCCGGAATATGCTGTACCGCCAACGAGATATTGATGCGACACGGCATCCCTGTTGCGGGTAATTTCCTACAACAGGAGTTGGCCGTGATGACCGGTGCTGTTGACGTGATGCTCGTGGATGTGCAGTGCATTATGCCGGCACTTGGTTCGCTTTGCGATTGTTTCCATACGAAACTGATTACGACCTCGCCCAAATGCAAGATAGGCGGAGCCGAGCACATTGAGTTCAGCGAAGACCGGGCAGTCGAAATTGCCACTGAAATCGTCAAAGTTGCCATCGAAAATTTCTCTCGCAGGAAAGGGAACGTCAACATTCCAAAAGCCAGAGAATCAGGGGTTGCGGGTTTTACCACGGAGAATATTTTTTATAATCTCGGCGGCAGTTTTCGAGGCAGTTATCGGCCGCTAAATGATGGTATTATTTCGGGGCGTTTGCGTGGAGCGGCAGGAGTTGTCGGCTGCAACAACCCAAAGCAAACACACGATTCCTGTCATCTTGCCATGATAAAAGAACTCATCAAAAACGATGTGCTGGTAGTCAGCACGGGCTGCAGCGCTATGGCCGCCGGCAAGGCCGGGCTGATGCGGCCTGATGCGGCAGCGAAATACTGCGGCAAGGGTTTGGCCGAGATATGCGAGACGGTGGGCATACCGCCGGTTCTTCATGTTGGCTCCTGCGTGGACAACAGCCGAATCCTGACAATTTTGGCAAACGTGGTAGCTGAAGGGGGATTGGGGGAGGATATTTCTGATTTACCGGTTGCCGGTGCCGCACCGGAGTGGATGTCGGAAAAGGCTGTTTCCATCGGGATGTACTTTGTAGCATCGGGGGTCTATACGGTCATTGCCGAGCCATTGCCAATTCAGGGTGCGAAAAACCTGACGCAATACTTAACCAGTGAGATTGAGAAGGACGTCGGCGGCAAATGGGCCTTTGAGCGAGACCCCATCAAGGCCGCCGGTATGATGCTTGAGCATATTGAAAGCAAAAGAGACGCCCTGGGGATTAACGAGGAGGCGGAGCGTAAACTTTACGATATGGAAGAACGTCGTGCGTTGACATTTTGAGGTGAGTTGATGCTTTATAGAAAACTTTTTAGATGTCATTCTAAGGTGCTCCTTTGTCATTCTGAGTCCCGGCGCGCCGGGAAAGAATCTCAACCTTTCGTCAATACGAGATTCTTCATCCCGATACATCCCCGAGGTATCGGGACACGCGGGGTTCAGAATGACGTATGGGCAAACTGTCCAGAATGACAATTTTGATACGTTTTCTGCAGAGCAGTATGTTGATTAAAAGAAGGTAGGTTGGTATGTCCAAAATAATTGCATCAGCGGCGATACGTGGTGCTCACAAAATAGTCAAACAGGCTAAAGATATTTACGACAAGGCCGTTAAGGAGAAAGGAAAGGACTGCAAAGTCGCGTTTCCCAATACGGGTTACTATATTCCCATCATCTATTCGATGACGGGAATAGCAGTTGAGAAATTGTCCGACTTCGAGCAGGTTTTTGAGACGATAGAGGGTCTTTTGCCGGATTTTGTGGACGAAGAAATATGGCTGCCATATTTGGGCCCGACCCTCGATGCGGGTATGGCGACGCTTTTCGCGGAAGAGATTATCGAGGCGTGCAAGTATCTGGTCGGTCCTAATCCTGTTGACGATCTCTGGCTGGGTGCCGCAGATGACGTGATCCTGCGGGAGCGCGGGATACAGTTTGTCGATGGTACTGCGCCGGGCTTCGCGGCGGTGGTCGGCGCGGCTCCGGACGTCAAAACAGCCGTTGATATCGCGCGGAAACTGCAGGAAAAGAGACTGTACGTTTTTATGGCTGCTCATCATAACGGAACAACCTTTGCCGAACAATTAGCACAAGCAGGAGTGGAATTGGGCTGGGAGACGCGTCTTGTGCCTTTCGGACGGGAGATAACGGCGGCGATATATGCGGCGGGTTTTGCCAGCAGGGCGGCGCTGACTTTTGGCGGTGTGAAGCCCGGCGACTACAGGAGACATCTGCTGTACAACAAAAACAGGATATTCGCCTTTGTGGTGGCCTTAGGCAAGGTAACGGATGAATGGTATGCGACGGCGGCTGGCGCAATTAATTACGGTTTTCCGACCATCGCCGATTCGGATATTCCGGAGATTCTTCCTACCGGCATATGTACCTACGAGCACGTTGTTTCCAATGTGCCTCATGAGGAGATAGTGGAAAAGGCCATCGAGGTGAGGGGATTGAAGATAAAGGTTTCCGAGGTTCCGATCCCCGTGGCTTACAGCCCTGCATTTGAGGGTGAGCGCATCCGCAAGGATGATATGCAGTGCGAGTTCGGCGGGCAAAGAACTCCCGCGTTCGAATGGCTTCGGATGCTGGATATTGGTGAGGTTGAAGACGGCAAGATAGAAGTAAAGGGTCCTGATGCCGACTCTGTTGAGCCGGGAGGCAGGATGCCGCTGGCGGTTGTGGTTGAGGTGGCGGGGCGCAAGATGCAGGTTGATTTTGAACCCGTGCTTGAGCGACAGATACATACGTTTATGAATGAGGCGCAGGGTCTATGGCACATGGGCCAGCGAGATATCAGTTGGATCCGCATCAGCAAAGACGCTTTCAAGGCGGGATTCAGGATTGAACATATCGGTAAACTCTTACATGCGATGTATCACGAGCAGTTTTCCAGCATCTTAGACAAGGTCCAGGTCAAGATATTCACGACCGAACCAGAGGTCTTAAAAATACGTGAAATGGCCCGTAAGGTATTTGCAGAGCGGGATAAACGTCTTGCCGGCATGGTGGATGAAGATGTAGATATTTTTTACTCCTGCACGCTGTGTCAAAGTTTTGCTCCGAACCATGTTTGTGTGATTTCACCGGAGCGGCCCGGACTGTGCGGCGCTTATAGCTGGCTTGATGGTAAGGCGGCATACGAGATAACTCCGACGGGACCAAATCAGCCTATTCCGAAAGGCAAGTGCATCGAGCCGACTATCGGGCAATGGGACAAGGTAAACGCATTCGTCCTGAAGACCAGCGGTGGTAACGTTGAGCGAATGAGCCAGTACAGCATGATTACCGACCCGATGACCTCCTGCGGATGTTTTGAATGTATTGCTGCGGTGTTGCCTTCGACAGGCGGAATAATGATAGTGAACCGGGAATTTGCGGAGATGACTCCCTGTGGTATGAAATTTTCCACACTGGCCGGAACCGTGGGAGGCGGAAATCAGACACCCGGCTTTATCGGGCACTCGAAACACTATATCAACTCGAAGAAGTTCATCTTCGCAGATGGATGTATAAAGCGGATTGTCTGGATGCCCACGGTGTTAAAGGAAGATATAAAGGAGTTGTTCGTCAAAAGGGCTGAGGAAGAAGGGCTTGGCGGCGAGGACTTCTTAAACAAGATCGCGGATGAAACCAGCGCGAAAACGGAAGAAGAAGTGCTGGAATTCATTACGAAGGCGGGCCATCCCGCTGTGGAGATGGACCCGATGTTCTAATTTGAGGTGCAGTTATGGCTTTAACCGGATTGGAAATTTTCAAGTTATTACCCAAGAGCAATTGCAAGAAGTGCGGCAAGCCTACGTGCCTGGCTTTTGCGATGGCACTGGCCCAGAAGAAGGCGAAGCTGGAAGAATGTCCTGATGCCTCGGATGAGGCCAAGGCCGCATTGGCGGAGGCTTCGGCGCCGCCGATAAGCCTGGTCAAGTTCGGCAAAGGTGATAGCGAAGTGCAGGTCGGCCAGGAGACGGTAATGTTCAGGCACGACGAAAAATTCTATAATCCCACCGTCATCGCGGTAAGTGTGTCGGACAAGCTTGCAGGCGACGCTTTGAAGGAGCGGATTGATTCGGTCAATTCGCTGCAGTTTGAAAGGGTGGGAACGCACCTTCAGGTCAATGCTGTTGCGGTTATAAACGACAGCGGCTCGGCGGACACATTTGTGTCAGCAGCCGAGACGGTTAAAAAGGCAAGTCCGTTAGCAATGATGCTCGTTTCGGACTCGCCGGCCGCTTTGACTGCTGCTGTCGCTAAAGTTGCAGATGTGAGACCTCTGCTGGCATCTGCCACGAGCGAAACGGCCCAGGAGGTGGCGAAAACGGCCCAGGAAAACGATTGTCCGGTCGTCGCGCAGGCCGACTCGGTCGAGGCGTTGGCAGAGCTTACCGAGAAAATCAAGGCCGCCGGTGTCGAGGATATCGTCCTGTCGCTCAAGGCCCAAAATGCGAAGGACGAGTTGTGTGGTCTTTCTGAGATAAGGGCGGTCGCGCTGAAAAAGACATTTCGTCCGTTAGGCTGTCCGACTATATCGTTTGTGGCCGAAGGTAGCGCCGAGGACCAGTCGGCAAAAGCGACATCGCTGATATGCAAGTACTGCAGCATAGTGGTTGTTGAGACGGTCGAGCGGCATGCAATATTGCCGATGCTTACGACGGTGATGAATATCTTCACCGACCCTCAAAAGCCGGTCCAGGTTGAAGCGAAGGTGTACGAGGTTGGGGAACCCAACGCAGAATCACCATTGCTGATGACAACGAACTTTTCTCTGACTTATTACACGGTGGAGTCCGATGCCGAGGCCAGCCGGGTGCCTTGCTATATTTTAGTGGTCGATACGGAAGGTACAAGCGTACTTACGGCTTATTCCGGGGACAAGCTTAATGAGAAAGTCGTCGCCGAGGCCATGAAGAAGAGTGAAGTTGAAGGATTGGTCAAACACCGCAAGCTGATAATCCCCGGTTATGTGGCGGTGATGAGCGGCAAGCTCGAAGAAGAGACCGGCTGGGAGATTGCAGTAGGACCACGGGAATCGAGCATGTTACCGAAGTACCTGCAGGAAGTAGCCTGATATATTGGCCAAACGCGAGCAAAAAACCTGTTCTATTCGTTTTGAACCGAGCGGCCTGAAGGTCAAGGTTCCGCAGGGTACGGTACTGCTTGAGGCGGCCAGGAAGGTGGGTATGTACCTTAGCAGTATCTGCGGGGGCGACGGATATTGCGGCAAGTGCAAGGTCATTGTTAACGAAGGGCAGTTTCGCAGCAACCCCACTACGTTGCTTACACCCGAAGAGACGCGGGAAAATGTCGTGTTGGCGTGCCAGACAAAGGTCCTGTCGGACATGATTGTAACCATCCCGAAATCGCACGCCCTGGTAACGGACCAGATACTGATAAGCGACGACGCCTCGCGATTCAGCGCTTTGGCCGGGGAGGTTTCGGAAAAAGCATTTGATTTTAAGCCGCTGGTCCAGAAGATATATCTTGAGCTTTCGCCCCCTACGGTCCAGGACCACACTGCCGACCACGAGCGGCTGAACGTTGCGATACGTAATAGCACAGATATAAGCGTTCCCGCTATGCAGATGGGTTTTCGCATTCTTCAGGAACTGCCGCGACTGCTCAGAGATGCCGACTACAAGGTGACGGCAACGATTGGTTTCCGCGGTGGGGCGATGGAGGTGGTCCAGATTGAGCCTGGCGACCGGTCGGGCACGAACTATGCTATAGCTGCGGACGTCGGGACAACCACGATTGTGGCCCAACTGTTAGACCTTACCAACGGCACTATTATCGATACGGAAGCGACATACAACAGCCAGATAAATTTCGGCGAGGATTATATCCGCCGGATTATCTATGCCGAGCAGAACAATGCCTTCGACCAGATGCAAACGAGCATAGTTAATGATGTGAACGGTTTGATTGTAACTCTGGCCGAGAGGAACCAGGTCAGTCTGCATGATATCACCGCGGTCGTCTGTGCCGGCAATACGGCAATGATACATTTTCTTCTGAACCTGGACACGACTCGTATTCGCCGGGAACCTTATGTGGCCTCGGCAAGCTTCATTCCGCCGATTCGGGCCGCTGAAGCGGGGGTTCAGATCAATAAGCGAGGACTTTTGTACTGCCTCCCGAGCGTTGCAGCCTATGTGGGGGGCGATATAGTCGGTGGAGTCTTGGCGACCGGATTGAATACGCGGTCTGAGGTGGCTCTTTTTGTGGATATAGGGACCAACGGTGAAGTGGTGTTAGGCAATAAGGACTGGATGATGTGCGCTTCAAGCTCGGCGGGGCCGGCGTTTGAAGGCAGCGGTGTCAAGCACGGTATGCGTGCGAGCACCGGTGCGATTGAGAAGCTGCGCATAGGGCCGGACGGCTCTATCAATTACAAAACCGTCGGCGACAGTCGTCCCATAGGTATTTGCGGTTCGGGTCTGCTCGATACGATTTCGGAACTGTTTGTAAACGGGATAATCGACCGGACGGGGCGTTTCGGGCAAAAGGCCGATGAAAGACTTTCGGAAGGCGACGAAGGCCGGCAGTTTACGTTAGCTGCCGGCGATGACGGCCAAAAGGAGATAGTGATAACTCAGGCGGATATCACGAATCTCATTCGCTCCAAGGCGGGAGTATTTGCGGCAATCAAGGTCCTAATGGACACAACTCAAACGAAGACCGAAGACCTTGATGCGATTTATCTGGCGGGCGGATTCGGCAACTACCTGAACGTACAGCGGGCGGTTACAATCGGTTTGTTGCCGGATATTGGCTTGGAGAAAATTCACTTTGTTGGAAATACATCCATTGCGGGGGCGAAGATGGTTTTGCTCAGCCGGCAGGCACAGGCAGACGCCGAAGCTATTGCCGGTGCCATGACCTATACAGACCTGATGACTCATCCGGATTATATGAATGAGTTTATCAAGGCGAACTTTCTGCCGCATACGGACCTGTCACTGTTTCCATCGCACAAAGTTGTGACTCAAGGTGCTTAAATATCCTTAAAATGGCAAAGACTATTGCAATAAGTGGAAAAGGTGGAACTGGCAAGACGACCCTTGCCGCCTTGATGGTACGGTTGCTGTTAGGCAAGAGTTCACAGGCGGTGCTGGCGGTTGATGCGGATGCCAACGCCTGTCTCGGTGCGATGTTAGGTGTTGAGCCGGCCGGGACGATAGCGGACATGCGTGAGGACGTGCTCAAACGGAAGGGCGGTGGAGGCATAAGCAGGGTTGAGCTTTTTGAAATGGGCTGTGAGCAGGTCCTGCTGGAGGCCAAAGGATTCGACCTTCTTGCCATGGGCCGACCTGAAGGGCCGGGCTGCTATTGTGCGGCCAACAATCTTTTGCGGACGTTTCTGGACAGGCTGAGCAGCTTATACGGTTATGTCGTAACGGATAATGAAGCGGGCATGGAGCATCTGTCGCGCCGGACAACCAACAACGTTGATTTGCTTGCCATCGTGACGGAGCCTACCAAGATAGGGATAGACACAACTCGCAGAATAGCAAATCTAACCAAATCACTGCCTATAACGATTGAAGAAGTCGGAATCATCTGGAACAGAACCGACAAACAAGTCGCCGCGAGCATAGACGGCGTGAGCGTTTTAGGGTATGTGCCCTATGATGAGTCCGTCTTTGATGTTGCCGTCGCAGGCGGGACTGTTTTCGACCTTGAAAAAGACAGTGTGGCACTGGCAGCGGTGCAGGAAATATTACAACGGAAATTCGGTATATGAAGCGTTTATTGTAACGGAGGTATTTCGATGGTGGTACCTAAGACAGCGGAGAGTTACACAGGTTCGGTCAACCGGGTTACATTAGGGGCAACAAGTGAATCGGGAGGTACGCGAACGTCGACGGTCGTCGTGGGCGGAGCGGCCAACGTAGTCTATGGCGGCGGCAGTGACCAGGTAGGCGAAAAGCCTGTAATCGCCATGGATGTGTTAGACAGCCGGCCGGAAGACTGGCCTGACCATCTCGCTGAGCCGTATAAGGATGTCCTTGATAGTCCGGGGGCGTGGGCAAAGAAATGTGTGGACCAGTTCGGCGCCGAGTTGATTTGCATCAAGTTTGACGGTATCCATCCCGACAAAGGAGACAAAGATGCCGACCACGCAGTTAAGGTAACCAAAGAGGTGCTTGAGGCGGTTGGTGTGCCGCTTGTTCTGTGGGGCTGTGGTGATGATGCAAAGGACAATCAGATAATGCCTAAGGTTTCGGAGGCAGCCAAGGGTGAAAACTGCCTCATCGGGACGGTGACGGAGGACAACTATAAATCTTTGACGGCTATCGCGCTTGCGGATGGTCATAATCTCATCAGCGAGGCGCCGCTGGATATCAATATCGCCAAGCAGGTCAATATCTTGGTTTCGGATATGGGCTTTCCGCTTGAAAGGATTGTAACGTTCCAGGCCACCGGCGCCTTAGGCTACGGTATTGAATACAGCTATTCGATACAGGAGCGTCAGCGATTGGCGGCTCTTAGCGGCGACAAGATGATGGCGATGCCGATCATCTGCGACGTGGGCAACGAGGCGTGGCGTACGAAAGAGGCCAAAACGCCGGACGCACCTGAGTGGGGAGATGCCGGCAAGCGCGGTCCGATGTGGGAGGCGGCCACCGCAATTTGTCTGCTCCAGGCGGGTGCGGATATATTGCGGATGCGCCACCCCAAGGCGGTCTCAACCGTGAAGAATTTTATTAGTGAATTGTGGTAAACGAAGCCCATGTTATTCTGAGTCCCGGCGCGCCGGGAAAGAATCTCAATCATTTGTAAGCACGAGATTCTTCACCCCGCGTGTCCCGATACCTCGGGGATAAATCGGGGTTCAGAATGACGTATAGGCGCTACGTTCAGAATGACAATTTTTACGTGTTTTCGAACGACGGAAAAAGTTAGAGGAAGATAAGAAGGAGAAACTGTTATGATAGCTATCGGCGAACGAATTAACGGGATGTTCGGTGATGTCAAACAGGCTATTGCCGACAAGGACAAGAAGGTTATTCAGGACCTTGCCCGCGCCCAGACCGAGGCGGGGGCCAGTTACCTTGATGTAAACGTCGGCACCGCGGCAGCGGACCAGGCCGCTACGATAAGCTGGCTGGTCGAGACTATTCAGGAGAAATGCCGGAGGCCATTGTGTCTGGACTCTCAGAAACCGGATGTCATCGCGGCGGGGCTGAAGGCTGCAGATACCAGCAATGGAATCCTCTTGAACTCAAGCCCGCTTAATAAGAAGAGCGATGAGGAGATTCTTGACAAATATATAGAGATGGCCGAGGAGGCGGGGCCGGAGGGAAAGCTTATAGCGCTTACGATGGATAAAAACGGTGTTCCGCAGGATGTTGACACCCGCGTTGCCATCGCCGCCGAGATCGTACAAAAGGCCATGGAAAAAGGCTTTGCCACCGACCGTCTGTTTATCGACCCAATCATTTTGCCGGTCAAAGTGCCGAACGCCCAAGCCCAGCCTACCAACATCCTCGCTGCAATCGAGCAAATAAGATACCTGGCCGACCCTGCGCCACATATTACCATGGGGTTGTCGAACCTTTCTCAGGGGGCAACCCACAGGAGCCTGATAAATCGCGTGTTTCTGGCGATGGCCCTTTCTCACGGTGCCGACTCGGCGATTGTTGACGTGTTAGATGAGGCACTGATGGACGTGTTAGCTACCACCGAGATGCTGCTGAACAAGCAACTGTATTCCGACAGTTACCTAAAAGCATACAGAAGCGGATAGTGATTTTTTGATAATGAATGTGCAAGGCGACCCCGCCCGCCGGGCGGGGCTAAATAAGTTTTAGACATGGAAAAAGGAGACGAAGTTAATGAAGTTAGACGCTACCAAAATGGAAGACTGGCAGATTGCAGAAGCTGCCGAGGAGAACCTGAAACCGATAAAGCAGTTGGCCGATGAATTAGGTCTTACCGATGACGAGCTTTTGCCGATGGGGCGACAATTGGCCAAGGTCGATTACATTAAAGTCCTTGAAAGACTAAAGGATAGAGGCCAGGGCAAATACATCGACGTTACCGCTATTACGCCTACGCCGTTGGGTGAAGGCAAGACCACTACTGCCATCGGCTTAATACAGGGGTTTGGGAAACTCAACAAAACTGTGGTCGGTGCGATACGCCAGCCAAGCGGGGGCCCGACCTTCAACATCAAAGGCTCTGCGGCAGGCGGGGGCCTCGCCCAGTGCATACCGCTTACGCCGTTTTCAATCCGTCTGACCGGCGACATCGACAGCATAACCAACGCTCACAACCTTGCAATGGTTGCTTTGACCTCGCGGATGCAGCATGAGAACAACTATGATGACGCCCGTTTAGCCAAGAGCAATATCCACAAGAGGCTCAATATCGACCCGGAAAACGTGCAGATGAAGTGGGTCATTGATTTTTGTGCGCAGGCCCTTCGCAACATCACTATCGGCAAAGGCGGCAAAATGGACGGCTTTGAAATGGAGTCGGGCTTTCAGATTACCGTTTCAAGTGAGATTATGGCGATTCTCGCCATCGCCAGGGACCTGAAGGACCTGCGGGAGCGCATGGGCAGGATAGTGGTGGCATACGACAAGAGCGGCAACGAAGTTACCACCGCCGACCTCGAAGTTGACGGCGCGATGACGGCCTGGATGGTCGAAGCTCTAAATCCAACCCTGATGCAGAGTATTGAAGGCCAGCCGGTGTTTGTACACGCGGGACCGTTTGCCAATATCGCCATCGGACAAAGCTCCATCATCGCGGACCGTATCGGCACAAAATTGTCCGATTATCATGTTACCGAAAGCGGATTCGGCGCGGATGTCGGCTTCGAAAAATTCTGGAACCTTAAGTGCCGCATGTCCGGCCTAAAACCCAATGCCGTGGTTATTGTCGCGACTATAAGGGCGCTGAAGATGCACGGGGGCGGCCCGACGGTCAAACCGGGAATGCCTTTGGATGAAGTTTACACGAAGGAAAACCTTGAATTAGTTGAAAAGGGCTGTGAAAATCTGGTAGTTCATATCGAGACCGTCAAGAAAAGCGGTGTAAAACCTGTAGTGTGTATCAACAGCTTCCACGCCGACACACAGGCTGAGATTGCGCTGGTCCGCAAGATTGCCGAGCAGAACGGCGCATTGGCAGCCGTTTCCGAACACTGGCTAAAGGGCGGTGAAGGTGCCATAGAATTAGCTGAAGCGGTTATTCAGGCCTGCGAGGAAGATAATCATTTCAAGTTACTCTACGACTTGAAAACACCTTTGAGAAAGCGGATAGAACTGATTGCCAAAGAGGTCTATGGCGCCAGCGGTGTAACTTACACCGAAACGGCACTGGAAAAGGCCAAGGCGCACGAGGCCGACCCCGTATCGGAGACATTAGGGACCTGCATGGTCAAGACACATCTGAGTTTGTCACACGACCCCGACCTTAAAGGCCGACCGAAAGACTGGGAATTACCAATCAACGATATACTCGTGTACAAGGGAGCAGGCTTTATTGTGCCGCTGGCGGGCGGTATTAAGCTGTTGCCGGGCACCAGTTCGAATCCCGCCTATCGCAGGATTGATGTTGATGTAAGCACTGGGAAAGTTCAGGGATTGTTCTAATTATTGATTTTTTGATATGCTCTGTAGAAACCTTTGTAAATGTCATTCTGAGGCGTCCCGGCGCGCCGGGAAAGAATCTCGTTCGTTCGTAAACAAGAGATTCTTCATCCCGCGTGTCCCGATACCTCGGGGATACATCGGGGTTCAGAATGACAATTCTAACATCTTTTCTACGGAGCATTTTTGATAATAAATGGCACCGAGACGTAGAAAGGAAAAATGATGGCGACAAAAGAGTATCCGGTGGTTTGGCTGCAGGGGGCCGGGTGTACGGGCTGCTCGGTATCGGTTTTGAACGCGGTCAGTCCGAGGATCCAGAACCTGTTGTTAGATGAGGTTGTGCCGGGGCACCAGCTTAATTTGCTGTTCCACGCTACGATAATGGCAGGGCAGGGAGAGCCGGTCATCGAGGTATTGAAGGACACCGAAACAAATAGGAAAGGCGGCTATATATTAGTCGTGGAAGGAGCGATTCCAACGGCCCAGGACGGCCGTTACGGCAGCATCGGCGAAAGAGGAGGCAAGCACCTTACTATCGAACAAAGCGTGGCCCAGCTCGGGGCAAATGCGCTCGTGACGATTGCGCTTGGCACTTGTGCCGCTTATGGCGGTATTCCGGCAGCAAAGCCCAATCCGACCAATTGCAAAGGGGTAAAGGAGCTATTCGACGGGAAGGGCATCAATACCACGGTGGTGAATCTGCCCGGCTGTCCGGTGCACCCGGACTGGTTTACGGGGACGGTGTCAGTGGTTATGTTCTCGGGCCTGGGTGCAGTTGAACTTGACAATATTGGCCGGCCAACGCTTTTCTATGGGCAGCTCATTCATGAGAACTGTCCGAGGCGGGCGGACTTTGACAAGGGTAAGTTCGCCGAGAAGTTAGGTGACGAAGGGTGCCTTTATAAATTGGGCTGCAAAGGACATTACACTAATGCGGATTGTCCCATAAGGCAATGGAACAACGGTGTGAGCTGGTGCATCAAGGCAGGGTCGCCGTGTCTGGGGTGTGTTGAGCCGGAATTTCCGGACGGCACGTCGCCGATTTACGAAATAGTTACTTTCGAGGACCTCAAATGAGCAAGACGATAAAGATCGACCCGATAACAAGAATCGAAGGCCACATGGCTATTGAAGCGGTTGTTGACGATGGCGTAGTGAAAGAGGCCAGAAGCGCCGGCACGCTTTTTCGGGGCTTTGAGATAATCCTTCAGGGCAGGGACCCTCGTGATGCAAACCGGCTTACGCAACGAATATGCGGAGTATGTCCCACTTCTCACGCTACGGCGTCGGCGTTGTGCATCGACGATGCGTTTGGCTTGACGGATAGAATTCCGGATAATGCAAAGCTGATTCGAGCCCTCGTCCTCGGCGCCAACTTCCTGCAGTCACATATTCTGCATTTCTATCACCTTGCGGCGCTGGACTATGTGGATGCGGTGGGTGCGCTTGGAGATTTATCACCCTTCGTGCCCCGCTATGAAGGGGATTATCGCATATCAGGCGAGGCAAATGCCGAATTGGTGAACCATTACGTGCGGGCGCTGGATATGCGGCGAAAATGTCAGGAGATGCTGTCAATCTTCAGTGGCAAGATGCCGCACAGTGTGGGCATTGTTCCCGGCGGCGTTACCGAAAAGCCCACCGAAGATAAGATTACGAATTTTCTGTGGCGACTGAACGAAATACGGGATTTTGTTGACAATGTGTACATTCCGGATGTGATAGCCGTCGCCCAGACATATGATGACTACTTCGGCATCGGCAAAGGCTGTGGGAGGGTACTTACTTATGGGGGATTCGATTTGCCGGCGGGCAGGTTCTTCAAGGCGGGAGTTGTTTCGCAGGACTTGAAACCCGAACCTTTTGCCGGAGAGAATATAACAGAGGACCTGAAGCATTCGTGGTATGCGGACTCCGGCTCGGGCAAGAATCCTACCGAAGGGCGGACAGAGCCGGAGCTGGGTAAGAAAGGAGCTTATTCATTCATAAAGTCACCGCGTTATAACAGGCAGGTAGTTGAACTTGGACCTCTGGCGCGCATGGTAAGCAATTATGTGCAGGCAGATGCCAAAGTGAAAGAACTGGTTGATTCACTGCTTGCGCAGTTCGGTGCGGGGGCGGACGCACTATTTTCGGTACTCGGGCGTCACGCGGCAAGAGCTCTGGAGGCCAAACTCGTCGCTGATGCAATGGTTGACTGGCTGTGCGCGCTGAAGCCGGATGAACCCGTTATTGTCGAGCATGAAATACCCGCCGAAGCTGTAGGCGCAGGTTTGACGGAGGCCCCGCGCGGTTCGTTAGGACACTGGATGACCGTCAAAGACAAGAAGATTGAGCGATATCAGGTCATTACACCCACGGCCTGGAATGCATCGCCGAAAGATGATAAAGACCAACCGGGAGCGGTGGAACAGGCGTTAATAGGTACCAAAGTGAAAGACAGGGACAATCCCTTCGAACTCGTGCGAATTGTTCGGTCCTTTGACCCGTGCCTGGCCTGTTCGGTCCATCTGCTTGATGCAAAGAAAAATGCTTTAGGAGTTTTCAAGGTTGTTTGATATGCCGCCAGAGACAGAAGCCGCCACGGCAGTTGGTGCTGCCGGCAGCAATGCCCGAAAGGTGCGGGTATTAGTGGTGGGCGTCGGCAATATCCTCCTGAAGGATGAAGGTGTTGGTGTGCATGTAGTAAGGAAGCTTGAGGAGCTGGCATTGCCGAATGATGTTGAGGTTATTGACGCCGGAACCGCGGGGCTGGATATTCTTTGGCTGCATGAGGACGTGGAGAAGCTGATAGTGATTGACGCGACCAGGGCCGGCAATAAGGCGGGAACCATCTATAAGGCGCTCCTTTTAGCCGGTGAAATGGAAAAGCTGACGCAGTTATTCGACCGAAGGGCAGATTCAAAAATCAGCCTGCATCAAATTGGTCTGATTGAAGCGCTGGCCGCTGCTGAGAAGTTGAATCGCGCGCCAAAGGAGATAGTGATAATTGGTGTTGAACCGGGCGAGTGGGATTACGGCCTGGAATTGACCGGACTGGTGGCCCGAAGTGTCCCGGAAGTTGTTAAGAAGGTATTAGAGGAAATCTAAAATGTTATACACAGAGAATAAGCCGATAGATGAAATTCTGGAATCCCTGGGCGACGAGAAGAATATCTTCCTGTTGGCCTGCGACGGTTGTGCGGACGTTTGCGAAACCGGCGGCGAAAAGGCGCTTTTGGAAATGAAAGCCGAGCTCGAAAAAGCAGGCAAGAGCATCAGCGGGACGGCCTTGGTGGATTTTCTTTGCAACAAGATTCTTGTTGCGACGAGATTAGCCAGAGAGGCCGAAGGTCTGAAAAAAGCGGATTCGGTTCTGGCGCTGACCTGCGGGATTGGTGTTCAGGCGGTGGCGAAGGTGGTGGATAAGGTCGTGCACCCCGCGGCGAACACGGTGTCTCTGGGCGGTCTGCACGGGCTTTGGCCGGCTGAGGAGTTGTGCGAGGCGTGTGGTCAGTGTGTGCTGGATCATACCGGGGGCATCTGTCCCATCGCGTTTTGCGCCAAGCATTTGCTTAACGGGCCCTGCGGAGGCTCCCAGGACGGCAAATGCGAAATTGACAAAGACACGGACTGCGCGTGGCAGTTGATTTACGACAGGCTCAAAAGCTTAGGCAAACTGGATAACCTTGCCAGGATAATAGAAGCGAAAGACTGGCAGCAAAGTACGAGTTTGGAACAACGAAAAATCAAATTCACAAAGGCGATGTTATGAAATCAGAAAGCAGACTTGAAAAAGTTCTTGCGGCGGGCCGGTTCGCGGTAACTTCCGAACTCGGGCCGCCTCAGAGCAGCGACCCGGAGGCAATCAAAAAGAAGGCACAGTATTGCCTTGGAAAAGTTGACGGCGTTAACATTACGGACAACCAGACCGCGATTGTGAGGATGTCGAGCATAGGGGCCGGTGTGATCTCCATGTCGTGCGGCCTGGAACCGATTATGCAAATGGTCTGCCGGGACAGGAACAGGATCGCCATGCAAAGCGACATCTTAGGTGCGGCGGGTCTCGGCATCAAAAACATCCTGTGCCTGTCGGGTGACCATCAAAAATTCGGGAACCATCCGGAGGCAAAAAACGTCTTCGACATAGATTCGACGCAACTGATTGCGATGGTCAAGAGGATGAGGGACGACAAACAGTTCCTCTCGGGCGACCCTATAAAGGACCACGAGCCGAAATTGTTCATAGGCGCCGTCGCAAATCCATTCGCGGACCCGTTTGAGTTCAGGGTGATGCGTCTTGCCAAGAAGATTGAAGCAGGTGCTGATTTTATCCAGACCCAGTGCATTTTCGACATAGACAGATTCGGCGAGTGGATGAAGCTGGTTGTAAAGGCGGGCCTGCACAAGAAAGTGTACATACTCGCAGGGCTTACGCCTGTGCGCTCGCACAGGGCGCTTCAGTATATGAAAAACGAGGTCGCGGGGATGAGTATACCGGATGAGCTTATCAAAAGGATGGAGTCGGCGCAGGACGCCAAGGAAGAGGGCGTGAAAATCTGCCTTGAGATGATAGAAAAGGTAAAGAATATGGAGGGAGTTTCCGGTATTCATCTTATGCCGATAGGCTGGGAGAGTATTACGCCGGTCATATTGGAACGAGCCGGTCTGCTTCCCCGACCCGAAGTGTAGGGTATTGAATTGTAGTTCTGTAAAAAACCTTATAGATGTCATTCTGAGGCGTCCCGGCGCGCCGGGAAAGAATGACAATTTTCAAATGCTTTCTACAGAGGATGAATAATGAATCTGAAGCATGTTCCAACTACATGTCCATATTGCGGCTGCGGATGTGGGTTTTATCTTAAAGTAAAAGACGGCGAATTAGCCGGCGTTATTCCCAGCAAAACCCATCCTGTCTCACAGGGCAGGCTGTGCGTTAAAGGTATTACTTCCTGGCAAAGCGTGATAGGCGCCGACAGGATAAAGGAGCCGCTGGTCAAGAAAAACGGCGAATTCAAAGAGGTATCCTGGGATGAAGCACTCGATTTGGTCGCCAAAAAGCTGACGGCTATGAAGGGAAAATACGGCCCCGACAGCCTTGGCGTCTGGGGGTCAGCCCGATGCACCAACGAGTTGAACTATCTTGCCCAGAAGCTCGCGCGAGCCGTATTAGGTACGAATAATGTTGACCACTGCGCCAGAACGTGCCATTCGCCCACGGTGGCAGGGCTTGTGCGTTCATTCGGTTCCGGGGCGATGACTAATTCCATTGATGAGCTAAAAGATTCGGCATGTATATTCGCAATAGGCTCCAACACACCGGAGGCCCACCCTTTGATCGGCTGGCGGATTCTCACTGCAAAAGACAAAGGCGCCAAGATTATCGTCTGCGACCCAAGAAAGATAGACATGGCGCGCTATGCGGACATTCATATTCAGCACTATCCGGGCACCGATATTGCGCTGCTGAATTGCCTGATGAATGTGATTATCTCAGAGGGTCTGGAGGACAAAGAATACGTTAAGGCTCGAACGGAAGACTTCGAAGAACTTAAGAAGGTCGTAGCCAAATACACGCCCGAATACACCGAGCCTATCGTCGGCGTTAGTGCCAGGCTGTTGGTCAAAGCGGCAAGGCTCTATGCCACCACTAAACCCGCCGCGATTGTTTATACTTTAGGCATAACCGAGCACACGGTGGGAACGGAAAATGTGATGAGCGTGGCCAATCTTGCCATGCTGACGGGCAATGTAGGTGTCGAATCGGGCGGTGTAAATCCGCTCCGAGGCCAGAACAACGTCCAGGGTGCCTGCGACATGGCTGCACTGCCCAATGTTTATCCAGGCTATCAGAAAGTCGATGACCCCGAAATTCAGGATAAGTTTGAAAAGGCCTGGGGTGTAAAGCTAAGCCCCAAGCCGGGACTGACCCTGACGGACCAGATTATCCAGGCCAGAGAAGGCAAGATAAAGGGCCTTTATATAATCGGCGAGGACCCGCTTACCAGCGACCCCAACATTACATTAGTGCGCAAGGCTTTGGAAAACATGGAGTTTCTGGTTGTACACGAAATCTATATGTCGCCAACGGCCCAAATGGCTGATGTCGTCTTACCGGGGGCGAGCTTTGCCGAGAAAACGGGGACGTTTACCAATTCCGAACGCCGGGTTCAGCTTATTAACAAAGCGATCGAGCCAATATGCAGCAGCAGGGGCGACTGGGAGATAGTCTGTGATGTCGCTACGAGGATGGGCTATCCGTTCGAGTACGCAGATACAGCCGAGGTAATGGACGAGATTGCCTCGCTTACGCCGATATACGGTGGAATAAGCCACGACAGAATCCGCAAGGTCGGCCTGCAGTGGCCCTGCCTCGATAAGAGCCATCCCGGCACAAAGTATCTGCACAAGGGCAAATTCAGCCGGGGGCTCGGCAAGTTTCATGGTATCGAACATAAGCCGCCGGCCGAGGTGCCGGATGAGCAATACCCGTTCATATTGAGCACGGGCAGGATGCGGTTTCACTATAACGTCGGTACGATGAGCCGAAGGACACACCTTCTCGACCGGGAATTCGGGTTTATGTTTGTCGAGGTCAACACCGCTGACGGCGAAAGGCTCGGCATTAAGGACATGGACGATTGTACGGTGTCAACCAGAAGAGGAGAGCTGACTGTAAAAGCGCGGGTCTCCGACAGGGTCAAGAAAGGTGTTCTTTGGATGCCGTTTCATTTTGTCGAGGCCCCCGCGAACCTGCTGACAAACGACGCATTTTGTCCAATAGCCAGAACCGGTGAGTACAAGGCCTGTGCGGCGAAGCTGGAAAAGGTAAACTGAAATGCAAGGAAAATGATATGCCTGTGATTTCAAAGATAGAGATAAAGAACGCCTCGATCACAAGGACAAACCTGCTCAAACTCCTTGAGTCTGTCAGCAAGGAAAGGACCCTTATCGCGCCGGTTCGGGCGCCGGACCTTGAGGACATCAGTTTTTTACCAGTAAGCAGTCCGGCCGAGATTTGTTTTGACTATGAAAACACAACGGTACCGCCCAAGGAATACTTCTTCCCACAGTCAGAATGTATGTTCACCTTCTCACGGCAGTCCAACGAAAGCATTGTTACCGGCGACAACAATGAGGAGCTTGTCATCTTCGGTGTCAGGTCTTGCGACCTTAAGGCTATCGAGCTGTTGGATAAATTCTATGAACGAACTTTCGAGGACGACTATTACCTCTCGAAACGAGCCAATTCCGTAATCATTTCAGTTGCCTGTTTGCAACTGAATGACCAGTGCTTCTGCACATCCGTCGGCACAGGCCCGATACTGACCGACGGCTTTGATATTCAGCTTATCGATGCAGGCAACAACTACGCCGTTCAGGTCGGCTCAGAGAAAGGCTTGCAGTTATACGAGCAGTATCAGGACTTTTTTGGCCCGCCGATGGAGGTGGCCATCGAAGAGTTGGTCGAAAAAGCGAAAGAGTCCGCGGCAGGTTTCGACCTTCAGCGAGTCTATGACAGGCTCAAGGCAGGGAGGGTCGATGACCGATTGTGGGCCGATATTGCCGCCAGGTGTCAAAGCTGCGGTTTATGCCTGCTGCTATGCCCGACGTGCTCATGCTACACCGTAATCGACAGGGTAACGCCCGACGGCGAGAGCCGACGCACAAGACAGTGGGATTGTTGCTACTTCGAAGGCTTCACAAGGATGGTCGGCGGCCAAAATCCGGTCAAGCCCAAAGAAGAAATGGTTAAACGCAAGTACTACCACAAGCTCGTTCAGCAGATAGACGAATTCGACATGAGCGGCTGTACCGGCTGCGGGCGATGCAATATCGTATGTGTCGGAAACGTGAACTGGCTTGAGAACATCCGCAAAATAGAAGGGAGCGGTCAGGATGTTTAACGGCAAAATGTATATTCCAAGAGCGGCGATAATAGAAGACATCGAGGACCTGACATACGATACGAAGCTTTTCAGATTAAAATTCAAAAACCGGTGTGACTGCGAGGCGGCTGGTGAGAGCGATTATGAGCCCGGCCAGTTTGTTCAGGTCTCGGTATTGGGGGCGGGGGAGGCGCCGATTTCGATTTGCTCAAGCCCGGCCGACAAAGGATACTTTGAGTTGTGTGTTCGCGATGCGGGACTTGTGACGGGGGCAATGCACAAGCTCAAAAAAGGTGATGAAATCGGAATAAGGGGCCCGTACGGCAACAACTTTATGATTGAAGAAGTCAAGGGACAGGATTTTGCATTCGTAGCGGGAGGTATCGGCCTTGCTCCTCTGCGTTCTGCAATAAACTATGTCGTTGCCAACAGGTCTGAGTACGGCAATGTGACAATCCTCTACGGTGCAAGAACAAAAGAAGATATAGTTTTTGCGGACGATCTGGATGAATGGGCACAGATTGATGGAATCGACGTGCATGTAACGATAGACAAGCCGCAGCAGGGCTGGACCGGGCACACCGGCGTTGTTACGACTTTGCTTGATGAAATCCGCAGCATGTCCAGACGCATGTGCTTTGTTTGCGGGCCGCCAATCATGATTCACTTTACCGTTAAAGAGCTGCTTGATGCCGGCTGGGCACAGGAGAATATCATCACAACGCTTGAGCGTCACATGAAGTGCGGCGTAGGTAAATGCGGCCACTGTTACATCGGCGATAAGTACGTTTGCACGGACGGCCCGGTGTTCACTTATTCTCAAATCAACGCTCTGGAAGTTGAAATCTGATTCTGGAGGAAACCTTATGGATAAGGGACAGACATTGCAATAATGCCATAAGGCTTGCCGAGTATTTGCAGGCACCGACGGCACCGTACAGAAACTGTACAAAATGACAAACGTTGACCAAAGCAGCACGCACTGCATGATGGACCCGAGTGAACAGTTCGAGGTGGCCAGGGACATCCGCGCAAAGGATCTTAAGATGCTTGCGATATATCACAGCCACCCGGCGACCCCCGCCAGGCTATCAGCCGAAGATATCCGTCTTGCGCTTACGCCGGACGTAATATACCTAATTGTCTCCCTGCAAAACGCCGATAATCCCGAAGTCAAGGGCTTTCTTATTGAAGACGGCAATGTAACCGAAGTACCCGTAAATGTCTTACAAAGGTCTATGGGGAGGGACAGGGATAGGTGAAAAAACATGAACAAACACAATACTTTTCTTGTGTGGGCGGCGGTTTTATTTATGACCACTCATTGTGCATATAATCATGCATCAGCAGATTTTGATGTCCGCAGAGCCAAACTCAGACATGCCAAGAAACCGAAGTGGGCTAAGAATGAAATCGTTGTAAAATTCAAAAGCGGCGTCTCCCAGGAAAGCATCAACCAAATAAATAATCGACATAGGGCATCGGTGCTATCGACCAGCAAGTTCGCGGGCTTTAAGAGGATAAAGGTCTCCGCCAGTAAAACCCCCCGGCAAATGGTCGAACTGTACAGCCGCGAACCTGACGTGAAGTATGCCGAACTCAATTATTATGCGTATGCCCTTTTCGTGCCTGATGACCCCTACTATTTCCTGCAATGGCACTTCAACGACGCCTCTGCCGGCATCAATATCGAGTCCGCCTGGGACATAACAACGGGCGAGGCCAATGTGGTTATTGCAGTACTGGACACCGGCATCGCCTATGAAAATCATAAGGGTTTTGAACTGGCCCCCGACCTGGCCGACACTCTTTTTGTTGCCGGCTACAATTTTATCAAAGGCACTGAACATGCTAATGATGACGATGGGCACGGTACACATGTGGCCGGCACTTTGGCCCAGAGCACAAACAATAATCAGGGCGCTGCAGGTATAGCTTTCGATTGTTCCATTATGCCTGTCAAGGTCCTCAGCCGACGTGGTGTCGGAACATATACTGATATCGCCGACGGTATCTATTTCGCCGCCGATAACGGCGCAGATATAATCAATATGAGCCTCGGCGGCGCAGGCGATTCGACTACACTAAGAGATGCCGTTGCCTACGCCTACAACCAGACAGTTACCATTATCTGTGCCGCCGGCAACGAGTTTCTGGAAGGCAATCCGCCTTCTTACCCGGCCGCCTACGATGACTACTGTATAGCGACAGGTGCCACCCGATATGACCGCACCAGGGCATACTACTCTAATACCGGAAGCTATCTCGACCTGGCCGCCCCGGGAGGGGATTTGGATGTGGACCAAAACGCAGACGGCTACGGCGACGGCATCTTGCAGCAAACCTTCGGCACGAACCCCAAAGACTGGGGTCTTTGGTTTTATACGGGTACTTCTATGGCCGCTCCTCACGTCAGCGGTATAGCTGCCTTGCTGATTTCTACCGGTGTAACCGGACCCGATACGATTAGACAGGCTCTCGAAGATACGGCTATAGACTTAGGCCCGTCGGGCTGGGATGCCGAATACGGCTGGGGGATTGTCGATGCCTACGCAGCCTTAAACTATTATAATGATGTTCCGGGTGACTTTACCGCCGATGGCAGGGTTAATTCCGATGACCTTGTAGTGATTCTCAGTTACTGGTTGCAAAATGAACCGTCGGTGGATATTGCTCCGCCGCCGAACGGCGACGGCATTATCGACCTGCTGGATTTTTCCCTTTTCGCCATGTATTGGATGGATGGAGTCGGCCCTTGAGCTTGTCAGAATCTCAACAATTTGCGTGGCAAAAGCATTAGAGAAAAACTAAAAATGGATGCTGCGAAACAGTCAACTTCGCCGGTCTTGAGAATACCGGATACGGTAAGAGAAGATGTGCTGGGCTACAGAGAGCAGGTTGCAAAATTCCTGTGTGGCGAAATTAAGCCGATATCGTTCAAGGCCTATCGCGTGCCGATGGGAATCTACGAACAGCAGACAGAGGGAAAATATATGGTGCGGATACGAATCGGCGCCGGGATGGTTCTGGGTTATCAGTTGGAGCAAATCGCCGAGCTTGGCAAAACTTACGGCAATGGAGTTCTGCACGTTACAACAAGACAGGACATTCAGATTCATGAAGTGGACATAGCCCATACGCCAGATGTGCTCGAAGGCCTGCTGGAAGTGGGACTCTCGGCACGCGGCGGCGGTCAAGGTGGCAATGCGGAAATCAAACGCCGATAAACTCGTCGTTGTCGTGTTGCCGGACACAGGGGAAAGATATTTGAGCACGGCCCTTTTTTCTTGAACGGGTCCTGTTTTGCGAGAAATAGCCGTACACGGTATGCAATAAACCTCGAATTTTTTGAAGATAAGCATGGCCGGCAAATATAACATGAAACTAATGCCGCCGAGTTTTTCACCATGGGAGCCTAAGAAAGACCGTTCCAGGCAAGTGATGGTGTTGATGAGCGGCGGTGTCGATAGCAGTGTCGCCGCGCATCTGCTCGCGGAAGACGGCTGGGACGTTCTTGGCATCACCATGAAAATCCCAGCCTGCAACACAACCAGCCGCCCCTGTTGTGGAGCGGACGCCGCTTTTGTCTGCAACGAATTGGGCATACCTCATTATTTCATCGATGTCACCGAAGCCTTCGAGCGACTTATAATCGAACCATTTCGCCAATCCTACGCGAAGGGCTATACCCCCAATCCCTGTGTTGACTGTAATACACTTTTGAAATTCTCGTTGGTGTGGGACTTCCTTGAAGAAACATTTGGAATCAACTCCCTCGCCACGGGACACTACGCCCGGGTTATCAAGACTGACAGCGGCGTGTGGCTCGGCCGGGCAAACGATAAGACCAAGGACCAGAGTTATTTTATCTATGGAATTGCACGAGAAAAACTTGCAAATTTTGTCCTTCCCGTAGGCGAATTAACAAAAGACCGGGTCCGCTCAATCGCCGCCGAACTGAATCTGAGCGTAGCCGACAAAGCAGAGAGTATGGAGTTATGTTTTGCCGGCGAGGGCGACTACCGCGCGGCCCTGGAGGGCACCGAAGCTAACCAGCCCGGCGATATGACGGACATGCAGGGCAACAAGATCGGCATTCATAAAGGAATCGCCAACTACACGCTCGGCCAAAGACGCGGCATCGGTTTCGCGGGCGGGTCGCCACTTTATGTCGGTAAAATTGATGCCCGGGCCAACACCATCGCGCTGGGTACGAGGGGGGAAATAAGCTTTTCTGTCATCCGGGCAGATAGGATTAATGTGCTTATACCGGACGAACTTCTTGTGGATGGGCGATTTCTCGGCAAGATTCGTTCGTATGGTGCCCCCCGGCCCTGCAAAGTCATCGGGGTGGCTGAAACTGATATGACCGTTGAGTTTGACGAGCCTCAATTCGCACCGTGTCCCGGTCAAAGCCTCGTCCTGTATAACAGCGATAATTACATAGTTGCAGGCGGCACAATAACTGCATCATCACACTGATGTTCGTCTATTTGCCCCAGCTTAACTTCTTAATTGATTAAGAAAACGCAATCTGCCGAACAACTGGTCATGTTAGAAGCAAAACGGCTTTTGTCAACAGGCCAAAATGGCTATCGACCACAGACTTGCAACCCGCCCCAGGGCGGTTATACTTTGGCCTTGATTCGTGTTGGGATACGGCACGGCTGTCTCTACCGCAGTCTTTTGAATGATTGTGGCGAAATGCCGAATACTTTTTTGAAGACACGCGAAAAATAGAACGGATCGCCAAATCCAAGAGTATAGGCGATTTCTTTGACCAGCCTAAATGGTATGCACGGCATACCCTACCCATATGAAAGCTCACCTCATCGATACGAGGATCGCACGCGGCAAACACCCCAATCACCGGAACCTTCGGCTCAGCCTTTCTTACATTCGGCAGTCTGACCGCCCAAACCTTTTTAGCCATTCCAAATCACTCCATAATAAAAACTCTTAATTTCGCTGGAATCACAACGAGTGTTCAGATCAAGGTCGATTATGTGAATGTCGAGGTATCCTCAAGCAGTTTTCTCACGGAATCCAGGAACCTTGCTGCATAGGCACCATTGACGACTTTGTGGTCCGCTGCCAGCGTCAGGTTCATCAGTTTGCGAACCGCGGCACCGCCGGTATCCGGCACGCAGGTATCGGCAATCCGCCCGACACCCAGAATACTGCACTGGCCTGGTATCACTATCGGGATGAACGAATCTATTCCAAGGCTACCAACATTGCTCACGGTAATACAGGCGCCTTCCAAATCGGTGAGCAGTAATTTTCCGTTCCGAGCCTTTTCGATAAGAGCTTTGGTCTCTGCTGCGATTTGCCTTATGTCCTTCTTGTGGGCGTGTTTTACTACCGGGACGATAAGTCCGTTCGGAGCCACTACGGCCACGACGTTAATGGCCTCAGCCAGTTTTATGACATCACCTTCCACTTGACCTGTCATCATTGGGAACTTCTCCAGCCCGCTCGCAACCGCTTTTATGATAAAGTCATTGTAGGCGATTTTGATGTCGCCGGTGCTGTTCAGTTTGGTTCTCAGTTTCACCAGGTCGGTAACATCGGCTTTAACAGTCAAGTAGAAGCAGGGTATTTCTCTTTTCGATTTAACCATTCTTTCAGCGGTGATTTTCTGCAATCTGCCAACCGGTATGGTTGCTCCCAGTTTTGGCTCGACGCCGGTTGCAGCAGGTTTGACCTCTTTGGCTTGCGTGGCACCTTTCACATCTTGCTCGGTGATTTTACCGGCCGGGCCCGTTCCGGTAACAGTTGTCAAATCGACGACTAAATCCTTGGCCAGTTTCTTGGCCCTTGGCGAAGCCAATACTTTACCGCCGCGTTTGGCCTGCTCTGCTTGAGGTTCTGTGGGAGCGGGAGTCGTTGTGGCCGGTGCCTGGACAGGAGACGCAGCGGCTTTGACCGTATCAATAAAACTCTGTGGCACTTCTTCATCCTTGTCGCCAAGAACCAAAAGTACATCCCCCACCACAAGCGTCTGCTCCAGCTCGGCAGCGATATGCTTCACGAATCCACCAGCCGGCGACTCCACCTCCAGCGTCGCCTTATCGGTCTCAATCTCGAAAATCACGTCGCCCTTTTTGACCTCATCGCCGACCTTGACCATGCAACCGACAATCGTACCTTCCTCCATTGTCTGCCCGAGCTGCGGTAATCTTACTTCCGTTGCCATTTATAGAACCCTTATTTATTGAATATTGCGCATTAGCTATACAATTGCCTTAACAGCATCGACGATTTTTTCGACGCTTGGGATACTTGCCAATTCCAGCGGTTCACTCATAGGTGGCGGGCAATCGGCGGCGGCTAAATTGATCGGTGCTGTCTCAGGATAATCGAATCCGCTGCCGGCACCTGTAACGATAGCAACCCGATCTTTCAAATCAGCCGCATGTCCACTTCTCGATTCTTCCACTTTAGAGACGCTCATCTCGCTCAATTTACCCTTTATCGTACATCCTCAAAAGCGCCTCCTCCGCCTTTTTATTCCACATTCCGTCGCTCAAACACTCCGCAACGTCCGGCAAATCCGCCCTAAGCTGTCCCAATTCCGTCAGCCCCAAGCCTTTGCAGGCGGGATAAACCACTATTTTACCCGGAATGGACCTGTTTTCAAGCGCCCGTATTCCCGCCGCTACACCACCAAGCCCGCAAATTACCGCCACCGATACATTCGTATCAAGACTGCCAGATTCAACTTTCGCCAAAACCTGTTTCATATCTTCAAGCACAGACCCGCTCGTGCCAATAAAATAAAGGCCCTTCTCTATATAGGCGTCCAGGTCTATCGGCGCACTGACCGTTGCCGGGATGCCTGCAAATATATTTATAATACCACCGGCAGCCGCACTTTTAACTGCACCAGCCACCAGTTCCGGCTTCGGCACCATCAACACCGTATAGTCAAATGAACCCGAGATTTCTTCCTTCGCAGGATTGTAAGTTCTATACTCACTACCGCTTCATGACCGGGCACAGTGGCTGCATCGCCGGGGACATAACTGGGAATTTCTTTCAGTATTTCAGGGGCGATGCCGGAGATTATCT
>CAZLWL010000019.1:0-36242 GCA_964563335.1 uncultured Pirellulales bacterium | reverse complement strand
AACGGCTGGAATATCGCCTACGGCGATGCTGTTCAGCGGGTCCCTCGGCTGCGCTTGGGATGACATTGGGGGGCTCGGGATGACATGATGGTAATTGTTCGTTATGCAGGTTACTTCGTTAGACGGGTTAGTTGTTAAGAAAGGACACCTTGTGGTGATATAAGTCCGCGATAAATGTGATGTAGGCTTCGTTACGGGTTAGTTGTCTGAGTTGATGTTTTGCCGGTTATTATAAGTCGTGGTGGTCGAGATTGCCGCGCGGCCTACGGCCGCTCGCAATGACGGGGGGCGGTGTATGAGATGAGGATGAAAGTAACCCCCGCAATAAATTGTGGGTTAAAGGAACCGGCGCAATAAATTGTGGGGAGAAAGAACCCCGCCCGGAGGACGGGGCTAAACAGTAAGGAAACCCGGCTCCTTCGGCAAGCTCAGGGCAAGCAAGCCGGGATGCTGTTTTTTCTTTACATTTGGCCTTTGGGGCTTTAAGTTCATAGTCTATGGCAGGCGCGAGTAAAGAAGATAAGAACAAAGAGAGCACAAGTCAACTGTGCAGATTCGGGCGGGACTCTTACCTTGACCGCACATCTCGGCCAATCTATGCGCTTGCGTATCTTGCGTTCTTTATCATTCTGTATGAAATCGGCACAATGCTGATCAGCACCGCCCAGCTCAGCGAGACACTGATGCAGCCGCAGATCAGGGTTGTTGCGTTTGTATGGGTTCAAAATCTTCTTGAGCTTCTCGGCTTCTCAGAGCGCCTGATGTGGCTTTCGACACCACTGGTCGTTGTGGTAATACTGGTAGCGCTGCAGATAACCTCTCGGACGCGGTGGTCGGTGAGCGTGAAGGATTTTTTGCCGATGACCGCCGAATGTATCGCCCTTGCCGTGCCGCTTGTAGTTCTTAGCCTGCTGGTTAACCGGTCGGCTACCGGGCCGCAGATGCCGCCCCAGCAGCCCGTTGCCGCGGTGCGGTCGGAAGTGATAATGTGGCCCTGTGCCGGCGGCGGCACCGAATTAACCAGTCCGCAGGGTGTTGAATCGTCAGGCGGCCACAGTGCGCCAATGCCTCAATTAGTGGTTGATATCGTGACCGGCATCGGGGCGGGCATCTATGAAGAGCTGGTTTTCCGGCTGATACTGATTTGCCTGCTGATGCTGGTGCTGGAAGATTTGTTAGGGATGAGTCATCACAAGTCCATCATTCTGGCAGTTGTGATTTCAGCCGCTTTATTTAGTGCGCACCATCACATTTTTTTTGTGAACGGCAGGTTCGGCGCAGGTGAGGTATTCTCGTTAGGGCGATTCATGTTCAGAACGCTCGCGGGGGTGTATTTTGCAGTTCTTTTCGCGGTTCGCGGTTTCGGGGTCGCGGCGGGTACTCATGCTTTCTACAATATTATCGCGGCGGTGCTTAATGCTTGCCTCTATTTGGCCGGGCGGTAGCCGAAGCAGCAATTTTTTTCAAAAAATTTTCCTCCTCTTAGTCTTTTACCAGGCCAAACTTGTGGAAAAATCGTCCGATAAGGGCGCCGGAAACCTGTATCAGTACTGATAATCCACTTGAATTTGGTGGTGGGTTTGTTGTATAATGAAGCATAGCAAGGCAGCGCTTTGACCTGAATCTAATAGGATTTGTTTATGGATGCACCGAAAATCAATCTGGCTATCAGTGAACTGGCGTTCTCCCTGTATCAAAGGTCATTGCATCCGGAGCTATTCAATATTTACGCCAAACGGCATTTGAGAACGGAGAAGTATGAGGCGCTCATCTGGGCGACCGGCTGTTCGCACGTCATTAGTGTGTTCGCACGCGGCGTGTGCCTTACGGAACTGATCGCCCTACCAGGCCAGTTGCTGCCCAAAAAAGGGCTTATAGAGCGTTTTCAGTTCCGCGGCCAGCGGAACCATAAGTGCACGTTGAATCGGGCCATGAGCTACATGACCAATTTTCAGGTGGAGAAGATGAGCGCAAATCTGTACCGCCAGAGTTTTGCAGACCTGGAGCGGTTTGCGCACAATCGCGGTGTGTTTGTGAAGTTTCCGACCTTGGCGGTTGGCGGCCTGGAGCCTTTCAGCTATATCGACTTCGAGGCTCGAAGGGATGAACTCCACGTTCACACGTTCCACGGTTATCCCGACCAGATAACGGTCATCAAGACGCAGTCGCTATTTGACTTTCATTGACAACTGTTAGCCCGGTTTGTCTAAACCACAATATACCTCCTCTGCGTTAAAACGGCGTTCCTTTGATACCGATAGTGCTCAAAAAGTGCGCTTCGCACGTATGAGTAACTTACCTGGCCTGAGCTTGCCGAAGGCTTTGCCTATTCTATGTAGTCCAAAAAAGGTTCCTGACCCCTTTAATCGGCGCTCGGGCGGCCAATTGACAAAGTTAGCTGAAAACCGGCTTGACTGATATCTGAATAGCTGGTATGGTGATGGGCAAATACGGAAAGGATAATCAATGGAGCTGTCGTGGCCGGTTGTGCTTAATACGTTTGTCGCAATAGGTATCGGCGTGCCGATAGTGCTGAGCTTCTTCGGTGTGCCGGTGCCGACAAGATTGAGAATCGTCGGGTCGATGGCTGTGGGTGCAGCCCTGATAGGACTTTTGGGTTGGCCTGTAGCCAAGCCGACAGACCCGCTGGGAGCCGTAACGCTTTTCGGCGGCGAGTTCACCGTTTTTGAGATTGTCACGTGCGGGCTGCTGGCATTCCTGTCGGGCGGGGTTGCGTACTTTGTTTGCTACCCTTACGGTCGGCAGATCGCCCCTCTCGCCGGGCCTACCGGCCTCGTCGTATGGGGCATTCGAAGCGGGGATATGACCTCGCTACTTCGGGTCAATCACACACTCGCGAAGCGACAGGTCCTGTACGCAGCCCTGAGGTGGGAGGGGTTTTTCTGGCTGGTAATCATTGCAGCCGGTTACTTCGGCGTCCTTGCGGCCGACAGATTAGCTGGGCCCAGGCCCGACGTGGTGCATGGGCACAATAGCGATAACTCCCTGACGAATAAGATCTTAAGTATCGTAACGGCCGCCGTGCTGACCATACTAATCACGCAGTTCGCGATTGGAGTGCTGGCGCAAGACGTCAGAATGTTCGATAGCCAGGTAGTATCCGTTGTCGGGCAGCCGAGCGTTGGCCAGATTGCGTTTGCAGTGTTTGTTTCGTTTGGGCTCGCTGCGTTCATAGCGAAGAGGTTTCTGGATGTGAGCTATGTGTATCCTGTGATGGCGGCGGCGGTGCTGACGTTTTTCGCAATAACGTTTTTTGCCGCGAAGCAGGATATTCTCGAGCATATGGTGCAGACCTGGCCTGTGCCGTTCTTCACACGGGCTACCTGTGCTATATTGCCGCTACAGATGGTCGCCTTTGCAGCGGTGGGGTCGATCACCGGCTATTGGGTGGCTTTAAGATACCGGCGTCGGCGAAAACACCGCGGCTGAGCATCTCAGAGGGGCCGCAGACAACAGCAGAGGCATCTTTTTTGCGTCTTTTTGCGTTTTTTAAGTCCTTAACAATTAAGCACTTGCGCGCTCGGGGGTCCTATAACTCCGTGTGGAGTAGGACAAGGAAAAAATTTTGATTGCTCGGCAGGTGAGAAATGGCCGAAACAATATACATGTGGCTGAATTTGGTGCGCAACTATGTGGGTATGAAGATTATTTGCACACCAGGCAGTCGGTAGTTCGTATAAAACTTAGGGAATAAATTGGTCAGCGGCGTATAGATTTTCGGTATCGAGCGAGGCTGGCCGGCCAGCAGACAAAGGAGTCGAAAATGTTGGTCCTTAGCAGACAAAGGGATGAGTCAATCATAATCGGCGATGATATCGAGATCACGATTGTCGATGTCCGCGGCGATAAGGTTCGCTTGGGGATAAATGCACCTCGGGAGATATCGGTTCACCGCAAGGAAATCTACGAGGCCATCCAGCGGGAAAAGGCGCAGCAAAAGGCCGCCGAGAATGCTGCCAGCGGTACCGGTCAGACCGGCAAAGCCGATGACAGCAAGTCCTCAGACGGCGAGTAAGCCGTCCACTTGCGCGCTCGCCCGGCTGGCGTTATCACTTTTGGCAAGGTGGGTATCCAATCCTTTACGCAGTTCAGTTCTTGTGCTTCTGTGGCAATTATACAACAACTCTTCAGTGCAGATTGCACGCCGCTGGCGCCTCTGTTGGCCGGGCACTGCGAAATTTATAGAAGGATGAAAGGCACCGCAGTACTAAGTGCTGCTTGACATAAACCGCAGTGAGCGGGAGAATGTTCTTCAATCTGGAAGATTGTTGATTTAAGATTGTTGATGAAAGGTGTGGTAATGGCTGACAGGAAGCTGGCTGTGGACTTGGCGAAGCTGCTTATAGCTGCGGCCTGGGTGGACGGCGAGTTACACCCAGAGGAAATCAACTCTCTAAAAGACCTTACCTTCACACTTGGCGAGTTCACCGGCGAGGAGTGGGCACGGCTGGAAATCTATATGGATTCGGCCGTCTCCGACAAGGAACGCCAGGCGCTGCTCGATAATGTCCTGGCCGAGACAAAAACGGAGGATGACAAAGAGTTCGTCCTGAAAAGCCTGCGGGAGCTGTTTTGCGCCGATGGGATTATTGACGACAGGGAGATGCCGGTTCTTGACGAGTTTACGCAGGCGGTGTCAGGGGTCAAAACCGATGTCTTTTCAAGACTTTCAAAGATGTTAAGGCCGACCCTTGACCGGCGGCAGAGCGCTTATAAGTCAGGCACGCAGCGCGAAGGCCGGATTGACGATTTCATCAAAAATACCATCTATTACCAGCTCGAATCCGAGGGCAAGGCCCCTGCCGACCTTGGCGCCGACAAGGTAAGACAGCTCTGTCTTGCGGCCGGTCTGCTGGCAAGGGTTGCAAACGTCGATGAGGATATTTCAGCAGCGGAAAGAGATGCTATTAAGGGCGTGCTTTCAAGGTCGTGGGGGCTAAGTGAACCCGAGGCCCGGGTTGTTACAGATATTAGCTGCCACAGAATCCTGAAGGGCCTGGATTATTTCCGGCTGACGCGGGGATTCTTCGAGTGCACTACACTTGACCAGAGGAGAAGTTTTTTAGTATGCCTGTTCAAAGTTGCCAATGCCTCGGATAAGGTCTCAAACGACGAGATCGAGGAAATCCGCAGGATATCTGGTGCCCTGAAACTGACCCACAAAGACTTCATAGCCGCAAAGCTAACCATCTCCGATGAAGACCTCGGCTTAACCTAAGATTCATCTCTGCCCTCCGCCCTCTGTTGAGCGAAGTCCCGATTAATCGGGAGCGCGCCGGGGTCTTCTGTTTTCCGTCCTCTGCCTTCCGGCGCAGACACTGCCACTAACAAAATTTGACGCATAAAAACGAGAGGAAAAACAAGAGCCTGAGCCGATGAGACAAGTTTCGGAGTCATCATGTCAATTTCCATTCAATCAAGCTACGGGCCCATCCGGCGAGGAATATCCACCGGCAAGAGCACGCCGACGACAATCTGTTAAAGGTGCCACAAGACATTGCCGATAAAATGATCATGTAAGAGTAATTTTACTATTCGAGGGCCGATTTCTGGTATGGGGTATTATTGTCCTGCCCAGCAAAAGCTCCCGCAAAGTCAAGTGCAAAGGAGACAATATGCCAAGTGAACAATTCCGACTCATCGACCTGATAGATGATATGTGCAATGGAAAAGATGTCTTTTTTCGTTCGGTTCGTTTTGCCAGGGACATCATGACTAAAAATATCAAAATGCTAACCTTGGACGATACCGTGGAGACATGTGATAAGTTTATGAAAGACAACAAAATCCGACATGTCTGCGTAATGGACCCTCCGATTGAAGAAGGAGAAAAGCCATACTTCGTGGGCGTCGTTTCAGGAAGAGATATCGATCGGCAGCTCTCCCCATATGTTGGAAAAATTGGTGAGGAAGACACAGACCAAAAGGCCCTGCGACAGCCACTGACCCAAATCGTCACAAGACAACCCAAGTCCGCGTCGCCTGAGACACCGATACCACACATGATTGCCACAATGGTCGATAATCACGTTGATATGGTCCCGATACTCGCTGATGGCAAGTTGGTGGGCATCGTCACGGTCTCGGACATTATAAAGATTTTCGTCAGGCTTAATACGATACGCCAGCTATACGCTAACGTGGAAAAACAGCAAAAAAGGCCGCGGCTCGCTGACCTGGTCTCTGGGTCATCGTTGGATTTGGCGGCCTTGATCTCATCGGCCGTCCAAACGGTTGAAGATAGTATGACTGAGCGAGTGATTTGCTTGGAAAAGGAAGACAACTTGGGCAAGGCAGTGGAGATCATACAGAAAGGTAAATTCAGACACGTGCCGATAGTCGACGAGCAAAGGAGGCTGGTGGGGATAGTTTCCGACCGGGACATTCTGCGCCATCTCCCCTTTGCCAAAAGGGAACCTGCGTCACAGACTGAGGTATTTCGCGGCGACCTGTTTGGGGTTAGCTCGAAGGACCCAAGCCTCAAGTTGCGCATCACGGACGTTATGACAAGGGACGTAGTGTCTGTCTTGCCCAGCTGCAGCTTCAACAATGCTGTAAAGACGCTTCACGAGACCAAGATAAACTGCATGCCCGTGGTTGACGAGGAGAAAAAAATTCTGGGAATAGTCACTGTGAGCGATGTGCTGCGTACAATGCTCGCCGCCTACCGACTGACCGAAAAATCCCAGGCTAATCCAGAGCTGGCGGCGAATGTCGGTCGTCTACCGGAAGAACAGGAACTTACCCGGGCAAAAAGTGTATGACCCCTCTCCGGGACCCTGTGGACTAAGAAGCAAGTACTGAATGACACGCGGGGAGTTTACAGGTTGTATTCTTTTATTTTTCTATAGAGTGTGCGTTCGCCGATTTCTAAGATTTTGGCGGCCTCGGAGCGGTTGCCTTCGGTCATCTGGAGGGTGCGTCTGATGTGCTCCTTTTCGACTTCGTTCAAGGGTCGGCCGGTGAGGTCGAGCCCCCCTACCGCTGCAACTCGGCCGGCTAATTGCTTTACCTGGTGGACTTCCGGCGGGATGTCGCGAACATCTAAGGTATCACGGTCGCACATAACGACCATCGTGCGGACCGCATGGTTTAGCTGGCGGATGTTGCCGGGCCAATCGTAACTTACGAGGACGGCCATTGCGGCCTCAGTTATGCGATTCAGGTCGCGGCCTAATTCTTCACAGGCCTGCTTTAGAAAATAGCCGAACAGCTCCGGGATGTCCTCCGGCCGACTGCGGAGCGGGGGCAATGTAACGCTTACACCCTTTATCCTGAAATACAAGTCCTGGCGGAACTTCTTTTCTTCGACGAGTTTTGCAAGGTTGTGGTTTGTCGCGCTTATCACGCGGACATCGACCTTGACGGACCTGTTTGAGCCGACGGGGATAACGATGCCGTCGTCGAGTACACGGAGCAATTTGGCCTGCATGGTCAGCGGCATATCACCGATTTCATCTAAAAAGAGCGTGCCCTTGTCGGCAACCTCGAAAAGGCCTTTTCGCTCGACATCTGCACCGGTAAATGCGCCTTTTGCATGGCCGAAAAGCTCGCTTTCGAGCAGTGTCTCAGAAAGACCCGCGCAGTTGAGGGGCCGAAATGGTCTTGTTCGGCGGGCCGAATTATTGTGTATGGCCCAGGCGGTAAGCTCTTTGCCGGTGCCGGATTCGCCCTCGATAAGGACGCTTATATTGGTAGGTGCGACCCGGCGAAGGACATTGAAGACGCTTTGCATCGAATGGCTCTTGCTGCGGACGCCGCCGAAGACGAAATCCTCGACACTAACCGCCCTGCCCTTCGGCGGGAGCGCTTTTGAAACCATCACCCGGAGCTGGTCCACGTCGATGGGCTTTACGAGGTAGTCATAAGCGCCCTGGCGGATGGCCTGCTTGCATGTGTCGATGGTCGCGTACGCGGTGATGAGTATGACGGGCGTGGCGATGCTCTTTGCCTTTACCCTATCGAGAATGTCAATGCCGTTGATATCGGCGCGGAGGTTAAGGTCCGTGATGACCAGGTCAAAGTTCCGGCTATCTATAAGCTCCAGAGCCTCGTAGGCGCTGTAGGCGCCGATTGCCTCGGCGCACTGTTTGGCAAGCGCCTCGACGAGGACATCGGCGTGGTCCTTTTCGTCGTCAACTATCAAGATTACGGCATCTGTATTCATGGCTAACACAAAATGGGTGGCATCCCGATTTCATCCCCGAGGTGTCGGGACAGGCGGGATTTGGCCGTGTTGAAAATCATTCTTGCATCACTATCTAAAATTCAATAATCATCCTGTAAGGGCAAGCTGACCGTAAAGGAGGTGCCCTTGCCGGGCTGTGAATCTACGGAAATCGAGCCGTTATGGGCCTGTGTGATTTTTCGGGCGGTGGGCAGACCAAGGCCGCTGCCGCCGGGTTTTGACGTATAGTAGGCGTCAAAAATCTTGTCGATTCTGTCCGGCTCGATTCCACAGCCCGTGTCGGTGATTTCGATTAGTGCGTTCCTGCCTAACATTCTGGTCCTTATAATCAACTCGCCGCCTGAGGGCATGGCTTGGACGGCGTTAATAAACAGATTTAGGATGAGCTGTTTTACCATATCACGGTCGATATTGCAAACGAGCGGCGTATCGGCAAGGCCGAGGCGGATGGTAACATTATTTGTCCGCCCCTGAGGTGCGTAGAAATCGACCATCTCACTGATAAGCTCGTTCACATCGACAGGATTCGTCTGCAGTTCGGATTTGCCGATATAGCGTAGAAAGTCGTCGAGAATCTGGCCGAGGCGGTCGGTCTCCTTCTGCACAACGGCGATTTTTCTGAGCCACCTTGGCGAATCTTCATGCGCCGGGGGGGCCTCTTCGGCGATTAACTTGAGATTGACCTTAATGGTTGAAAGGGGGTTTTTGATCTCGTGGGCCAGGCCGCCGGTAAGCTTAGCCAATTCCTCAAGCCGGCGCTGAGGCTCGGCGCCCCAGCTAAGCAAGCGAGTCCTGTAGCGGCGGTAAAAGAGCACAAGGGCCGGCACAACAAGAATTACCGCCAGAATGAAACCAGATACAAATGGTAACATATGTACTCCCAACCATTTGGCTATAACCACCTGGGCTACCGGCACTGCGAGAACTTAGGTGCAAACCGTGCTGTCTTTTTCTAACGACCGTCGGATTTAGCGCCGGGTTTGCTTGGCTCGCCGTCAGCCTGACCCAACTCTGCCAGCGCAGCCTTTCTGGAGAGCCTTAATCTTCCCTGCTGATCGACAGCTAACAGCTTTACCGGAATTTGATCACCTACCCGGCAGACATCCTCAGCGTTCTTGACGTATCCGTCACTGAGCTCGCTGATATGACACAAGCCCTCGGTGCCCGGGCCGATTTCGACAAAGACGCCGAAATCTTTCACTGAGACGACCTTTGAAAGCTTATAGATTCGCCCAACCTGTGGCGGTGTTACCATTGCTTCGATGATGTCCCTTGCTTCGAGGTGACCATCTCCGCCGACACAACTAATGGTAATGGTGCCGTCCTCTTCTATCTCGACCTTGGCGCCAGTCTGCTCCTGGATGCCCTTAACCACGGCGCCACCCGGACCGATTATCTTGCCGATGAATTCAGGGTCAATCTTAATTATTGTCATTTTTGGAGCGTACACGCTTAACTCGGCTCTCGACTCGCTGATAGTCTCGTTCATAATGTTTAGCAGTTCGAGGCGGGCGGTCCTTGCTCGTTCGAGAGCTTCAACCATGATGTTGTGAGGCAGACCCTCGGCCTTTATGTCAAGCTGAATCGCAGTGATACCATCAGCGGTTCCTGCAACCTTGAAGTCCATGTCGCCGTAGTGGTCCTCATCACCGGCGATATCCGTCAGCAACTCGTACTTGTCACCTTCGCCGACCATACCGATGGAGATGCCGGCGACGGCCTTTTTGATGGGGACGCCCGCGTCCATAAGGGCCAGGCTGCCCCCACAGACAGAGGCCATAGAACTGGAGCCGTTCGACTCGGTGATGTCGGATACGAGCTTTACGGTGTAGGGGAAATCCTCGGGACTCGGCCTTACCTGCTCAAGGGCCTTTTCCGCCAGTGCACCATGTCCGATTTCGCGTCTCCCCGGGCCCCTGATAAACCTTACTTCTCCAACCGACGACGGGGGGAAGTTGTAATGCAGCATAAACTTCTGGCCATACTCTTCCTGCAGGCCGTCAATTGTCTGTTCGTCGCGCACCGTTCCGAGTGTCAAAGATGTAAGCGCCTGCGTCTCACCGCGAGTAAACAGGGCTGAGCCGTGGGCACGCGGCAGGATACCGACTTCGCAGGAGACCGGGCGAATCTCGGTATAACTCCTGCCGTCAGGTCTCTTGCCTTCCAGCAGCAGCTTTCGGACAACCTCTTTCTCAACCTTGCCGAGGATTCGCTTGAGAACACCCGGCGCACATCTTGGTTGAACTTCGCCTTCGGATGGACAGTACTCCTCGATAACAGCGGCTCTGATTTCGTCAACAGCTTTGTTTCGCTCGGATTTGACCGGTATCTGGTTGGCCTCGGTTAGTTTGTCGGCAATCTTGTCTCTGACCTCGGCGAGAATATCTTCGTCGATTTCGTTCAGTTCGACTACTTTTTCAACGCCACACTGGCCCTGTAGTTCGGTTATCAGGTCACAAATCCGGCCAACGACTTCGTGGGCGGCGGCTACGCCGTCGGCGGCGACCGCTTCAGATACCTGTTTGGCATCGACCTCAATCATGTTGATGGCCTCTTTGCGCCCGGTCAGGATAAGGTTGAACTCGCTTTTTTCACGCTGTGCATGCGTTGGGAAGACGACAAACTGGCCGTTGACTTTGCTTACCCGGCACGCACCGAGCGGCCCAAGAAACGGTATCTTGCTTATCGAAAGTGCCGCGCTTGCTCCAATCATCGCAAGTACATCAGGGTCATTTTCCTGGTCTGCGCTGAAAACATTTGCAAGGACCTGGACCTCGTTGAGATACCCATCCGGGAACAGCGGCCGTATCGGTCGGTCAATCTTCCTGGCGGTGAGAATCTCCTTGGTGCTGGGGCGGCCTTCTCGCTTGATGAAGCCCCCGGGAAATTTGCCTGCGGCGCTATATTTCTCCCGATAATCGACGCTCAACGGGAAAAAATCGATGTCCTCAGACCTGGGTGGCGCGGTAGTGGCGGTGACCAAAACGATTGTCTCGCCGTACTGCACTACGACTGCACCATGTGCCTGCTTTGCGATTTTACCGGTTTCAATCGATAAGGTACCGGCCCCAATTTTCTTTTCTACTCTATAAGTCTTAAACATATCTACCTCTTTCTTCTTTCAGAACCAACTCAGTAAACAATTTCAATCACCCTGAAGGTGCATTGGAATTTGAGAGGCCAAACAGCGCTCGTGGGCTTACACATCTCAATGCCAATGCATCCGTCCGGTGAGGTTATTTGCGTAAGCCAAGCCGAGAAATGATCTTACGATAGCGTCCGACGTCTTTGTCGCCTACGTATTTCAGCAATGAAGACCTTGTGCCGACCATCTTCAACAGGCCGCGCCTCGATGCATGGTCCTTCGGATGAGTCTTCAAATGCTCGGTCAGCTCATTAATCCTGCTCGTTAGCAGTGCGATCTGCACTTCCGGCGAGCCGGTGTCGGTCTCGCAGGTCCTGTAGTCGCTTATGATTTTTCCCTTCTTTTCCTTCGTCAACATCTTGCAAACATATCCTTCTTACACTGCCGGCGCATCTACTGGCCGGCTCTACACTTACATATTCCCATCTCTTTACAATCAATAACATTATACCGTTATTGAATCATTTTGCAATGATTTTTTCGTATAAATGGCATATTTTACTTTTTACCGCCCTATGAGTGGCATCCCTTTCGCCTGAAGGCGAAAGGGATGGGCCGTTCTTGGCCGAAAAAGCACAATTTAGGACGGTTGGTGGCCTGTGAGGTCATGCGGGCCGCGTCGTGCGTATCCAGTATCGGGTATCGAGTATCGCTTGTCCGCCATAGCCTCGTGCGAAGGCGGAAGCTTCAAGTATCGCTTGTCCGCCATAGCCTCGTGCGAAGGCGGAAGCATCCAGTTTACCACAGAGAAAAAGCACAGAGGTTCTTAGACACGGATTAACACCGATTAACACGGATTGTTTTTTTTGTCATCCCGACCGTAGCGGAGGGATCTGCTCTAAAAAGCATCACGAAGTGATTCAACCAGCTAAAGACTAGCGACAAGAGACTTGCGACTAATACAGCGACCAGCCACTAACGACTAAACCGATTCTACGGTTTAATTCCAATAAACGCAAGGTCTTTTGGGCCACAGAGAAAAAGCACAGAGGTTCTTAGACGCAGATTAACGCTGAGCCCGCCAATATCAATCCAATAGTAAATTGAAAATCGTCAATAGTAAATTAAATGGGTGCTGTGGGTAAATTAAATATGCTCGCCATAACTATATTTGCTCATTAGCTAAGATGATGTTCCAATAATCAGATAGTCGGTTATCCTCTGATTCCTCAAACAGAAAACATCGGTTTATATTCATTGTTTGTAACTTCTTTAGCACTTTATTTCTTTCTGAAACAGGAATAGTGTACTTATTTGCCACGTTCTGTACCGAACTAAGGTCTACTTCATCGACTTTGCTGTCAATATAGAAACCGGGCTTATCAATATCGTTTTCCACATTGTCAAATCTGGCGTCTCTAAAACTGTCACTATGATTCTGTTGTACACACAGTGTATAGCAAGCCTCTTGTTTTTTGTGTCTTTCTATTCCGGGTATATCAGTGCCGATTTCGATAGCGATAGGTTCTAAGCTATTACCCATATCTGAGAAATATCCCGTATCATACCTGAAGGTATATATAGCAACCTGTCCAGCATCGTCGGGAATATTTTCAAAAGCAAAAAAAGCTGCTTTTCGTGGGTTTGCTGACCAATCTAACAAAGGCGAAGGGAAACCATGATGACGCAGGTGAGACATAAAAGAAATTATTTGAAAGCTGTTAGCTCCTTCCGATGGAAATGACAGTATGGAATCAACATTAAGATTCATGATTTGGTTCTCGAGGTCAGGCCACCTTTCTTTGTATTTGCCCGCACTATTCCATGTTTTTAGCATCAGATTGAAGTAAGAATTTACAGTAATGTCTTTTTTGACCTTTCGCTCTAAAGTGCTTTTCAAATACCATCTCGAATCTGCTTGTCATCGATAAATAATTGGGGTTGTGAGTCCAATGGTTTGGTTACTTTCCTTTAGTTCCTCTGTTTCAATACTGCTCTGCTTTACTACCTCTTCAAAGGCTTCCCAACTATCAAGATTATGCGTTTTCATAGATTGACCCTTTTTCTTCTTAAAAGTTCAACCCCCAAAGTATTTGCAGATATCAATGTGTTATCAACGCATCATGTAAACAATAGCCTATTTATTTACTCTTTTTGCTGAGGGAAGGCATTGACGCTTCCAGCAATTTTTTCTCAAAAGCCCTGATTTTTCCGTCAACGTATGAATCAGAGAAGCCAAAGAGCTTTACGGCTTTGCTTTTCCACTGCTCGGCAATAATGACGTTATTCACATCAAACTTCACTCCAATACTCTGCCTGTACATTGTAGCCAGCGCCACAGCTGCTTCAAAATTGCGTTTTCGATACGATTCCTCAAACAGTTCCTTCGCCCGGGTCAAGTCCTGTTCAATCTCGCCAATTCCAAGTGCGTAAACTTCCCCCTTGATGTATGAGCACATTCCCCGATTATCAGCCTTGGAACGGTTTCTTTCCCAACGCCGGTGCTCAATCTTGTTGTTCGGGTCTGGTTCATCGCCGCCATTAGCCCATCTTAACGCCTCAGTTCCGTTGTCAACCTTGACATATTCCTCAGCCAAGGCAACTAAGGCCCCACTTGAACCTCTCTCGGCGGCAATGCAAAACATTTCAATAGCCTTCTTCCTGTCGGCCATTCGTTTCCAGCGTTTAGCGAAAGGGTTGTCAGGTAGATAGTACCGTCCAAGTTGATAAGCAGCGCCTGCGTTGCCTTTTGTAACCGCTTCATTCAGGAGTTTTACGCCAGCATCCTCGTTCTCTTCCAAGCCTGTGCCGATTAGATAATTGCCACCAAGTTCACCAATCGCGTCAGCATTTCCCGCCGCCGCTGCTCGCTTATACCACTTTACAGCTTCCGTATAATTGCGCCAGAGTCCGTAGCCCTCGTACGCCCGTCCAATCTCAAGCTGAATTCCTGCGTCACCAGTATCACATTCCTCGAATAGATAGACAAAGTTACGATATCCGTCTATTACTAAGCTTTCGACTTCCTTGTTCCTAATGGCATTTAGTTTCGCCATCAGGCGGATTAGTTCTTCATCCTTTTGGTAGTCCGGCCGAAGCCTTTGGATATGGAAGAAAGGCGCTTTTGCGTATGGTGACTTATCCGATATGCCTTCGGCTGTTGCCCATCTTCCTATAACTACCCACAGCTTCAGGTTATCGCTCGTCTCATAAGTGACGATTTTACTGAACCGGTCCTGAATATCCATAAATAAACCAGCCCATGCGTTTCTTTCATCATCAGTTGATCGCGGCATCTTCTCCAATTGGCCAACCATGACCTCGGCTGTCATGATTTCAAGAGCGACATCATCACGTTCCTTGGCCTGTTTATCACCAACTGATAGCGATGGGAATAAGCCAAGGAACTGTGTTGATACTAACATTGAAGCTATTACTGTCTTTTTCATAATATCCTCTGGAATCCACTGTCTTCCAGAACGTTCTTCTCAGGGGCAGGGGATAAAACTCTGAGTTTACGCCTTCCCAGAGATTAGCATGAAGTTCTTGAAAAACCAACTGATCTAAGCTTAGATATAAGGTCTTCTTCTTCGCCTTCTTTTTGGTTTTCTTCAAGTGCGCCACCCCAGGGTAAATTAAAGGTGTCCGGTACATTTTTGCCTCTCAAAACCTTTTCCAAAATCGGGTTTACTCACCTTCGTTCCTGCGATAAATCATAAGCTAATTCGTAAATACTCACAATAACCATAAGCAATCACCTTGTCAATATAAATTTTGAAAAATCTTTCGGCCCTGAAGGCATTATCGTTTCACCCTAAAGGGTGTTTTAGCGGTTATTTTAGGCTTTTTGCCCACTACCGCCCCGTTGGGGCAGCGTATCTCGTATCTCTGTTTACCCCGTTAGAAACGTGCATTATCTTTTTCTAATGGGGTGGCAAAAAAAATCCTACGAACAACGAACAACGAACTACCAACTCTTTTTGGCTTGCTTGCAAAATTTTTGCCGGCCATTCGTGGAAATGGCCTGTGGTCGAAGGTTCTGGCTTTGGCGGATGTTCACATCCAGCCGGGCCAAACCAAGACTACCCAAGCCAACCAACAATTCAGTGTAATCTGCGAAATCCGCGTCCATCTGTGGTTGCTTTTTATTGAATCTCTGTGAGCTCTGTGATCTCTGTGGCCAATTTTTTTCTTGACTTTTGTTTGTAATTTGGTATAATACCGCCCATGTTTGCACTTGTCCGCCATAGCCTTGTGCGACGGCGGAAGCAGGCAAACGGCAGCACCGCCAGCAGGCGGAAGTTTCAGCCCAGGTCGGCAAGTCTTAGGCCCGTCAGGCCCAGTCAAATTTAATCGTTAGCAACTGGTCGATGGAAAAGTCGAATGGTCAGCAACCTAAACCCCTTATACACTATACGAAGGCGGGAGAATCGAGAATTTAGTCGTTTTCTGTCCTCTGTTATCTGTTTTCTGTCCTCTGCACCTCATAACTATGAGGTAATTATGCAAAACAAACCCAATTTGCGGGAAGCCCAAATGAACGTAAGTGCTGTTACAATAACCAATTACGAAGAAATATGGCCTCACAATCCCCGCAAAAACAAACCCAATTCAAACCCAAACAAACCCAATTCAAACCCAGATCCTTACTACCTGAAGGTAGATGGAGGCCCAAAATGAACATAAATACTGTTATAGTGCTACCAGTTGAATCCTCCCGTTTGCTCGCGGGTAAGAGCCTTTATCCCGGCGCGCCGGGACAATCCCACTCGCGGGAGTTTTTTACCCTTAAGGGTATAACAAAGGATTGTGAAAATAAACGCCTTCGCAGACATGCCGAAAACAAACCCAATCAAACCCAAATATTCAGATCTTTACCGCCCAAAGGCAGGATCGTTTCACCCTCAAGGGTGTTCCTGCCTAAAGGCAGCGGCCAATTTCATCGAAATATGATAATCTACCGCAATAAGTGGTCAAAATATAAGGGTGTCTCTTATGATAAAAACAGAAACCTTTTCATCGCCTACACGTTCAACCCCGACAGGTCCCCGAGGTATCGGCCCCGAGGTATCGGGATTTCGCAAAGCTCAAGATTTCGCGTTGCTCAACATCGAATGTGGAGCCGCTTCGCGGGCTCTTTTGGGCCATGGGCGCAAAGAAAAAAGCCCTGTCATCATCTGACAACAGGGCCGAACACAACGCGCCCGGCAGGACTCGAACCTGCAACCTTCGGATTCGAAGTCCGCGACTCTATCCAATTGAGCTACGGGCGCCCAAATTCCTCAGCCACCTTGTTCTTCGGCGCTGCTACTATCCCGGTGAATCCTTTTACGCATTTCTGCCGAGTCATGCGAATTATTAACGGCCGCATCGTAGGTTATTTCGCCCGACTCATAGAGTTCGAAAAGTGAATCATCCATCGAGTGCATCCCCTGGCGCCGACCAATCTGAATCACACTTATAAGCTGATGAAACTCATTTTCGCGGATATGCCTCCTTGCCGGTGCATTCACCAGAAGCAATTCAGTGGCGAGTACCCGGCGTTTCTTGTCTGCAGAAGGCACGAGTCGTTGGGCTAAAATACCTTTGAGACAATTTGCCAATTGCGTTACGACCTGCGAACGCTGGTTGTCGGGAAAAACCGACACGATGCGTTCTACGGTCTGGAACGTATTCGGTGTATGACACGTAGCGATAACCAGATGGCCTGTTTCCGCCGCCGTCAGGGCTGTAGCAGTCGTGTCCAGGTCGCGCATCTCTCCAATGCATATCACATCGGGGTCCTGGCGAAGAACGTGTATTAACGCCACGGCAAAAGACTTTACGTCAACATACAACTCCTGCTGTACAATGACGGCTTTCTTCTGGGGGTGAACGTATTCGACCGGGTCTTCAATAGTTATGATTTTGCAACGGCGCTCACTATTTATAAGGTCAATCATGAAATTCATCGTCGTAGTCTTGCCGCTGCCGGTGGGGCCGGTTACAAGTACAAGACCACTCGCCAATCGAGTAAAGTCTTCTATTTGCTCCGGCAGATGCAGTGCATCGCGCGTTTTGATGTCAGCCATCACCAGGCGCAACGCCATTTCTGCATTATTCGCCTTGTAATAAATGGAAACTCGGAAGCGCCCGAACTTATCATCAAATACGCTGCAGCAGATTTGCCAGTCCCGCTCAAATACCTTCTGCTGCTCCTCATTGAGAAGGCTGTAGCACAACCTTTTGGTATTATCCCTGTCAAGAGGCGGCGCATCGGCAAGGATAATCTCCCCGTTTATCCTAAACAACGGCGGCAGGCCTGCAACGATATGAATATCGGAAGCATCTGAACGCCGAGCAAGTGCGAGTATACGCTGCATTTCCGCCGATATAGCCATAACTTATCTGCCGAAAATCCTGTTAAATAGTCGCCGAAGCGGCCCCTTGCCACTGCAACTCCGCAGACGCGCTTCGGCAAGCTCCCACTTGGGACGGAGATTCAGGCTTTCTTTCAGGGACACCCGGGCCTCGGAAAATCCAATACTGTCCTGGCAGCACCCGAGTTCAAACCACGCCAGAGCGGATTTTGGAAAAGCTCTTATCGAACCGTTCAGGTATTCCAAAGCAGCAGAGTATTTGCGGCTGCGCCTCAATAACCGACCTGCTTCCAAACCTATAACGCCTGCGGAATTTCCGGCAATACTCATTGCCTTGCTGACACAGCTTTCTGCTATTCGGCTTTTGCGTTTCATTAATACCTCGGCCCTGGCCAGCCATACCCTTGACGTAATGTTCTCTTTGGAAACCGAATTGTCTGAAAAAGCCATTGCTTTGTCAAATTTAGCATCCCTACAGAAAGCCGCTGCTTTGGCTGCGAAAAGCTCCGGATGTTCCGGAAACAACTCAAGGGCCTTGTCTGCCCATACTATTGCCTCGGGATATTCACCCAACTCCAGCAGCATCAGTATCTGGCCGGTCCACGCCTCAAAAAAACTGCAATTCTTTTCGAGCGCTCTGGAGTAGTTTCTAAGGGCCAACTCGAAGTCGCCCCCAAGCCAGCATGTTACAGCTCTTTTGTAAAAGAAGGCCTCGTCTCGAATTTGCTCTCCCCTGTCTTCACGGCGGTTTGCACCTTCGGCATCGCCAAATTCGAGACTTGTAAACCGATTCATTCCGTATCCCTGATAAATCCTCGCCGCATCAGCGGCATCCATCGCATGAATGCTTTGGCCTCGAAACTACCGGAGCCGACTATACAGACCTCTCTCACATCAAGGGCCTCAAGGCCCCGACCGTGGGCCTCAATATTGTAAGCCGCACTGACAAAATAACTGCTATTTGGGATTGTAACCGACATCGTCATATTGTGCAACCATGCGGGCAGCGGATATTTCTCCGCGTCCAGTTGCTCATCGTTAATCCAAAAGGCATTGCCCTTGATTTTGAGCTTTTCACCAGGCAGGCCCACAACTTGAACTATCCCCATATCACGACGTCCTCCCGACATAATGAGTCCAATTCCGCGACGTGTGTCTTCAAGAGATGCCAGGACAAATGCCCCGCGGGTCACCGGTTCACTTCTGAGTCTGCTGCGGCTTGCGAGCAGGTAATCACCCGCCTCTATCCTGTGATATGGAACCGTAACACTGCTGTGGCCGCCTGTAAGATTCCTGAAGATTAGACCGCCTATGTTTCTGTAAACTACAAGCACACCCAGGCTCACCAGCGCAAGGGCAAATGCCCTGTGTCCAAAACTGGTCACTTGTTTTATAAGAGCGCTGTGAATTGCAATCCACGCATGCAATCCTACCGCAAGACCCAAAAGGCATAATCCAAAAGTGCCACCGTAAAGAAACAAGCCCCCGACTAACAAAACAAACCACGCCAGGACATACCAGCGAATCTCTCTGAAGCGGCCCTGCAACAAATGAGCCAAACCCGGAATGACCGACAGCAAAATCCCGAAAAGGCCTTCGCGGGAAAATTGGCTCAGCCACGGTGGCACAGGAATACTGATACCACCTGAAGGTATCAGGTGAAATGACCTTAACCATCTAAGGGTGCACCGCAGCGGCCTCTTCCATCTCGCCATCCGCGGGGGGTCCACTTCAACCGAATCCGCCTTTTGTGCAAGAGTAGAGCCGCACTTGAAGCACGTACTCCGGCCCGGCATATTCTCAAATTCACACCTGGGGCAGCGCATATTCCATCACTCTTGTATATTCAGGTCCTGTGTGAGGTCGATTCCGGCCTTCGTTTCAGGCTCATAGTATTCGCTCGTCAGTTGCTGGTCCTTGACCCGGCCGACAACTCGCGCCAGCCATTTTGCATATTCCAGGCACCCTTTGCCCTTTACCCCTTTGACGTGAACCTTCACCTCACCGGTCTGTGATATTGTAATTTCTACATCGTGCTGCGCCATAATCTAATCCACCCAACGTCGGACATGTATCCTGACACTTTCATCTTCCATTACTTCTTCATTGATGACTTGAAAGTCCCTGCTTTTCAACTCGCTCATGACTCGATTATAAACAAAGCACTGTGTCATTTTTTGAGCGAAGTCCTCGGCAATCTGCTTCAACTCGGCCTTGCTCCGACCCTTGCCCGTCGCACACACGGTGCAGCGCCCCCGTTCATCCCGCCCAACACGAATTTTCAGGTCCGCCTTTGTAAGAACGATTTCCTTGCTCGTGGCGAGGTTCTCAGCAATTACTTCACTATCTGCCAATTCCACTTCCACAGACTGTTCAACTTCCACCTCAGCCTCTTGAACGGCTTCTTTGACCGATTCCTTAACCATCAGCCCCAATCCGGCGGCTGCACCGGCTACTGCTGCGGTGATGGCCGGCCAGCTACTTATGATAATGGGAGTCAATATCACCACTGTACTCATATAAAGACACTCCTTTCCACACAATCAATAACAGCTATATTTCGAGCTTACGTTTGCCGGCCCCAGGCTCCTTTAACAGTTCGCTGCTTGTGGCAAGCCGAGCCCGACCTTCCGACCATTTACGAAGCTTATCCATGTTCTCGCTCATCGTCTTGGAAAGTGGTACCGTCTGCTGGATGCTGTCCACCAGACACTGCGTAGTCATTTCCCGTTTCTCATAAAACGTATCGAACATAGCGCTTACGACAGCCTCTTCTATTTCTGCGCCACTGTAGCCTCCCGACACCTGCGCAAGTTTGTCAATGTCAAAAGCTGATGGGTCCATCTTGCGCTTGGCGATGTGTACCTGGAATATTTCTTTACGTTCTAAAGTTGACGGCAGGTCCACAAAGAATATTTCATCGAAACGACCTTTACGCAGCAGCTCCGGCGGGAGGAGCGATACGTCATTAGCTGTAGATACGACGAACACAGGCTTGTCTTTTTCAGACATCCACGTAAGAAACGTTCCGAAAACCCTCGCTGAAGTCCCCCCGTCCGTACTCGCGCCGCTTCCGCGTGAGCCTCGAAAAGCCTTGTCAATCTCATCCAGCCACAGCACCACGGGCGAGACGGACTCGGCCACCTTGATGGCCCGTCGGATATTCTCTTCCGATGAGCCTACTAAACTGCCGAACACACGTCCGATATCGAATCGCAACAGCGGCAACTGCCAGGTATTGCTTATGGCTTTGGCCATGAGGCTCTTGCCGCAGCCCTGCACACCCAACAGCAGCACGCCCTTTGGTGCCGGAAGCCCATACTCCCTCGCCTTGTCCGTGAACGCCACCGCGCGCCTTACCAGCCAGGCCTTAAGCGCATCCAGGCCGCCTACTGAACCGATGCCTTCTTCAGCATCGTAATATTCCAGCAAACCGCTTTTGCGAATAATCTGTTTCTTCTCCCCGTGGATTACCTCGACACTCTTTTCATCCAGACCACGGTTCTGAACCAGGGTTTTCGCCAGCACGTTCTCGGCTTCGGAAAGAGTCAGACCGAGCAGGGCGTGTACTATCTGCTCTCGCGCCCGTTCGTTTATTTTCACGTTAAGCTTGGGATTGTCCTTGACTTCTTCAACGATGCGCCTCAGGAGAACCTCAAATTCTCTTACTCCCGGCAGGTCAAAATCCAGCACGGTCAAATCCTTCTCCAACTCCTGGGGAATCTGGAACATCGGGCTGACTATAATGATGGTTTTATACGTGTTCTTGAGAGATTCGGCAATCTCCCGAAGCCTTCGAATCACGGACATGTTCTGGCCCTTTAGGAAAGGATGAAAATCCTTAAACACATAAAGAGCAGGCTCAACATGCTCGATAACATTGTCCAGTGCCACAAGTGGGTCCTGCGTCGCGGAATCCTTTTGTTTCTGTGACTGGATGGAAGTCCCTGCCGGGACAAGTCCCATGGTAATCGACCATTCAAAAACCTTCTTGTTCAGGCGCGACGCAATCTTGAGGACCTGCTTGAGCAGCCGCTGTTCCTCCCACGTAACCACATAAACCAGTGGGTAGCGGGCCCGAATCAGAACTTCCAGCTCAGACTGCTGCCGGCCGGAAGCCCGCTTGCTCTTGCCTTGTTCACTTGTCGTTTTTGCTTTTGTCTCGGCCATCGTTTTGTCTCTCCGTTTTCGGTGACAAATCACTGTTATCCGGGTCCACCGCCCGAGCTACTTCTAATAACGTTTCGTCAGGCGCTATCATTACCACGCGTCCACTTTTTAATACCCGGATCTCGAAGTCACCGGGTCTGCGTTTGTATGGTTCGCCCTTCATCTATGACATTCAAGCCTAACTCTCGGGCCAAATCAACGACAATTCTCATATCATTTTCGCCGACATAATCTCGCGGCGCAGAAACTGCTCTTGCAGGCGGTATATAGTCTCCTCTGAGACTGAGCTTGACATCGGGTGTCTCGCTTGCCAACCAATGGAGTATGGGCTTCAGGCAGCACTCGATATGCCCCGGCATCAAGAAATGACGGACTATCACATCACCCTGTTCAACTGCCGTCATAATGTTACGCTTTGTCACACTTACATAATCAGCGGCCCCCAGCAAAACCTCGCTGCAGTTATTGTTACCACATTTGAAGTCAGCCAGATATATGTCCGCCAATCCATTAATCAATTCACCTACCACATCGTTATAATACATGTTTGAGTTCCAAACAACGCGAGTTACCGGATCTATTCGCCCCAACAACCTCAAAATTCCATGTATGTTGACCGCCGGCTCTCCCCCTAACAAGTTTAACGTATTCGCACCTTGTGCTCTCCTGTTTTCAATTCTTGCCGCTAAAACTTCAATATCTACAACCTCCGCCTGCTGCGGATATTCATTCCACTCTGCGACCGTACAAAACTCACACCTCAAATTACACCCTGTAAAGTAAACCTGGTGAGAGGGATTAAGCCCCTCTTCTTCGCCATAAAACATCATTTCTCTAAAGCACCTGACCGAATCATCCAGCCCACAGAAACCCGTCTCGCCTTTTGTACGGTCCACGCCGCACCGGCGCGGGCACAATCTGCAGCAACGAAGCTGCTCCATCGCCAAGTCCGCCCGAATATCTGCATTCTTGTGTGCTGTCCGGTTCATAATATCAATCAACGTCGACAAAACCATCACGCCGACCCTCTACGGCCGCGGGTCGATTGTACATGCTGTTCGATTGAATTCGCCATCGGAGTTTGACATAAATGTATGCCACCAGGGCCCCCGCGACCCATATCCAACTTATCGGCCGGGCTATGCCCAACACAAGTCCTATCCCGATAAGCAGCCATGCAATGTACTGGGCTTCTACAGACCAGAAAAGGGCAAGGAATCGTTTTCGCCGGAAAAGCAGCCCAAAGGTGCCTATGATTCCGTATCCGCAGGCACCGGTCCCTATCCCAAGATAATTCCAGCCGCCGACCAGATTTACCAGGAACCACATCACGCCGCAAGTTACGGAAACAACCAGCCACAGCGCTACGAATGAGCGGGTCCGCCACTCGCGCTCGATAGTGCTGCCAATGAAAAGCACCATTAATCCGTTAAAAACCAGGTTGCGGCTGCACCCGTTTATGAACGAATACGTAACCAACTGCCATATTCTTCCGCGAAGAAGCCCTTGACTACTTACAGCCAGCCAGTTGAACGTGAAATCCGGAGCGTAGCTTATTACTGCCCACCCGGCAATCATCAGGATGAGTATCGTTGTTACCGCCGGTGTAAAAAGCTTTGACGGACTCGGAAAGGCCAATTGCATACGCGTTTCAAAATCTGCCATAGCGCGACACTCCTTTCTTGCAGGACCATAACCTGAATGTTCTGACACCTATCAGTATAACCTTTTTCACCAAAATATTCAATGACATAAACTACCTAACCAAGAGTATCAGAGAAGTAATAGGGTGATATTTAGGTCAAAATCGGCATTTTTAGAGGAAAAGCCTGATTTTGCGTATTTTTTTCTTGATTTTGCGACCATTAAAGTGTTTAATATATAGTGTATCTTATTGGCGCTCGGCGCCTCACCTTGAGGAGGTGATGAAGATTAAGAAGTACGTCCGAAAAGTCATTTTATTGCTGGACTCGTCCCGGTCCTTCAATCGCGGCCTGCTTGGCGGCCTGTCGCGGTACGCCCGCCTTCACGGCCTCTGGTCCCTCGACATGAATTTCTGGAACACCTATGACATCGGTCTGCCGCAAATCGAGCGATGGCAGGGAGAGGGCATCTTCGCCGCGGGGATCTATTCGAGGGAAACGGCGAAAAAAATCCTTGAAAGCGGATTGCCGGCGATTACCGTGGAAGATGAACTAACAGACCACCTTCCGGCACACAAAAAAAACTCAAACGGCATTGCCACCGTCAGAACGGATTCGCGGGCGGCCGGCAGAATTGCCGCAGACTACTTCCTCGAACGAGGCCTCAGGCACTTCGCTTTTTGCGGGGTCCCCAACAAGACCTGGTCCCAGCAGCGCAAGGAAGGCTTTTGCGAAAGGATACGACAAGCAAAATTCAAATGCAATATCTATCCCGAACCGCGTTTGAAGAAAGATAATGTCTGGGAAAAGGAACGAGTCGCCTTGGCTAACTGGCTCAGGGCCCTTCCCAGGCCGGCCGGACTTATGGCATGCAACGATGAACGTTCCTGTGAACTCATCGAGGCTGCTCATCTGGCAGGTGTTGCTATACCCGAAGAGATGGCGGTTGTCGGCGTTGATAATGATGAATTGCTGTGCAATCTCTTGGACCCTCCGCTTTCAAGTATCGGCCTGAATGGAGACAAGGCCGGCTACGAGGCCGCGGCACTGCTTGACAGGCTCATGGCGGGGGAAAAAATGGCGGGCCAGGAGGTCATTGCTGAACCCACTGGCGTAGTTGCCAGGAAATCAACCGACATCATGGCCGTTGCTGACCCTGCGGTCTCGGCGGCAATACGTTTCATCCGGGCCCGCGCCGCCGACATGATACGAGTAGATGACGTGATAAACGCGACGCCGTTATCCAGGCGCCTTCTGGAGCGACGGTTTCGCCGGACTCTCGGCCGTTCCATCCTGAATGAAATCCAGCGCGTGCACGTGGAATCGGCAGTTGAAATATTGCTGAATACAGACATGCCTATAAGTCAAATCGCGCAAAAGGCGGGCTTTAGCAGCCCCACCCACCTGGGAGTGATTTTCAAGCAGCGAATGAAAATGACCCCCTTCGCCTATCGCAAGGCCTTTAGAAACGGTCAGATATAAAACTCGCGGGATGGCACCCTTTTCCCTCAAAAAGGGTAACGCTAAAAACTATGGGCAGAGGCGATAAACCGCCCCTGCCCTTTTCATGCTTTACAGAATTACAAAGATGCAGTTCAGCCACCGGCTGTTTTAACGAACTTTCTGATTTCGTCGCGGTTTGTCAGGATAAACAATTCCAGGTCGTAGGTCCTGCTTTTGCCGGGGGCGATCTTGACGAGTTGTCTTTGCTTATGTGCGGCATGGTCTGAGAGGCGAGATTCGTAACAACGTCATGTATGCGAATAGTAGGCTCGCCGATTCGTGACGAGATTGTCCTTTTGAGCTCATAATTCGTCCCGAAAAGCCGCGTCTGCTTGACCACGCCGGTTATGCTCATATCGAGATTTCCCGCTGCAAGGTCCGGCTGGACTATCGATTCAATCGATGCCGGATTATTGTTTATCCTGCCGTGCAGGCCGCGCTCTTCGTTATCATCTGTTTCCGGCCCGCCGGCATGGGTCAGGCCGCAGGTAGCCAACAAGCCGCCGCCGAAGGAATAAAGCCATTCCAAATCGTGCGCTGAATCAGGCCTTGGCGCAGTAACACCTGCGTGACTTAGCCACGCAAGGCTGTGCTTATTGAAGAAGGCGTCGGCAATATCCAGACCCCTGTCAATCACCACCTTGTACCGCAGGCCCGTCCCGGTGTTGACCCAGGCAATCCGAACGCCCCTTCCAAGCCCGTCACCGATTCCGTAGCCAACTCTTCTAACTCGGCTTCGGGGACGTCAAAGCCTTTCAGATTCAGCCACATGCCGATTTTCTTGAGGAACTCATCGAGCAGCTCACAGGACTTCTCAGCAACGACTTCATCTGTTTGGGACTCAAGGGCACTATCGAGAATCCTGCCCAACGTGGCAAACTGCCTGATGGCCGATTTCCAGGTGAACCGAGTGAACGTTGGATAATTGATGGCCAGCGCCTCACCGTGGGCCACGTGCGGATACATGCCGCTGATTGCCATTCCGATTCCATGCGGCATAGTTACGCCGGCGTTTGCAATGCACAATCCAGCCAATGTATCGGCCCAGGCCATTGCGCTTCTTGCGGCAATGTTCGAGCCGTCCTTCATCACTGTCGGCAGGTTCTCAACTACCAGCCGAATCGACTCGACGGCAAGCAGGTCGATATACGGCGAGGCATTGGGATGAATGTAAGCCTCGAACGAATGGCAGAAGACGTCGAAGCCGGTCGAGGCGGTGATGTGCTCCGGCAGCGTGAGCATCAATTCAGGGTCCACAACTGCGACCTTCGGATAGATAATGTGATTGAACAGGGCGGACTTGTCCTTTTCAGCCGGATTAGTCACCACTGCCACCTGAGTTACCTGCGAGCCCGTACCCGAGGTAGTTGAAACCGCAATAACGGGAAGGGTTTTTTCAGCACTAATTGGATTATCTTCTTCCTTATAGAATAGATAATCCCAACACGTGCCCTCGTGTGTCGCTTCCACGGCAATGGCCTTGGCAGTATCCATGCTGGAGCCACCGCCCACGCCGAAGACAACATCGGCCTTGAGCTTCTCGGCCACCTTGGCGCCTTCAGTTACACTATCGGTGGTAGGGTTGGGAATAACGCCGGCAAAATGGGCCACATCAACGCCCACAGCCTTGAGCGAGGCCTTGACCTTTTCAAAGACCGCTTCAAGCGCGGGAAAAGGCTCAACCGTCGCCAACAGGCAACGTTTGCCGTACTTGGCCACAATTTCGCCGATTTCCTTAATGCGCCCGCATCCAAACTGAACTTCAGTCGGTTGATAATAACTAAAGTCCTTCATCTTAAGTCCTTTTCACTAATTGATAATCGCCTTACCATCTATTCATCCAAGTTTTTTACGCTTTATTGTCAAAATTTTTAACTGCCCCGGGCCAGCTCGTCCGGCAGCTTAGGAGTAGCGCCATCCTGTGAGCAGACGAAGCTGGCTACCCGATTGGCATGGGCATTAATTTGCTCGAGGCCATCGCCCCTCAGCAAACCGACAGCCACGGCGGCAGTGAACGCATCGCCGGCCCCAACTGTGTCGGCAATCTTTTCAGGCGGCACACCTTTACACTCAGAGTCGCCGTCCGGGCCGTACAAACGACTGCCTTCGGCTCCTCTTGTCAAAACAACCAGGCGAAGGTCATAACGGGCCACCAACTCGGCAAGTATCTCGGATTCTGCGCCTTTGATGTCCAGCAGCTCGGTTACGACCGGCAGTTCATCATCGTTGAGCTTCAAGACATTGCTCGTCTCGAGCATCGCGTGCACAATATCTTTGTTATAGTAAGACTGGCGAATGTTTATGTCAAATATGCGGAGGCAATCGGGTTTTGTCGCCTTCAGAAACCGCCGAACCGTGTCGCGGGACACATCCGACCGCTGACACAAAGAGCCGAAGCAAACCGCATCGGCGCGTGCTGCAATGGCCAACAAGGCGGCGTCCGGTGGAATAAAGTCCCACGCCACATCTTCGTGGATAGTAAAATCGGGTACGCCGTTCTCATCGAGTTTGACCGTAACCGTCCCCGTTCGATGCGCCTTGTCAGTTGCGATATACCGGCAATCAAGACCGAGCCCGCCAAGCCGGCTCAATATCTCTTTGCCTAATTCGTCATCGCCGATACAACTTACAACCACCCCTTTTGCACCGAGGGCCTGGGCATGATAGGCGAAATTGGCCGGCGCACCGCCCAACTGCTTGCCCGCAGGCAGCATGTCCCACAGAATCTCACCCAAGCCAACGATGGTAAAGGTTTTGTCACTATTCATAATTCTATCTCATCCATACAGGTATTAGTTAGTGATTTCATCTTAAAGGCCAACCATGACCTTCATGACTTCCTTACTGTGCTCATCGATGTACTTATAAGCATCCGGGTATTTGTCAAAGGCGAAAAGCTTACTCACCAGGGGTTTGGTGATAACCTGGCCGCGGGCAATCCATTCCACCGCTTGCCGGTAATCGGCGTGCTGGTACATCATCGAGCCGCGAATAGTAAGCTGGTGCTCGTTGAGTATGGCCATGGGAATGGGGGTATCACCCTCGGCAACGCCAAGTACGACAATGGTCCCACCCTTGTTTACGGTTTCACAGGCAATCTTCGGTATCTCCTTTGCACCGGCACATTCGATGGCAACCTGATAACCTTCATCACCTGCGGCATGGACCGCAATTGCCGCAGACAACCTGGGGCAAAGCTGTTATCTTCATGCCCTTCTTAATGCCCTTTACACCATCACCGACTTTCACCACCTTGCCGGAAAATTCATGGCCCTGAACGACCGGATATGAAGTAAACGGGTGCTTGCCGTGCCAAACGTGTATATCTGAGCCGCAAACACCGATGACCTTTACCTCCATCATTACTTCACCCCAATGGCATATCGGTTCGGGCACATCGCGAAATTCAATCTTTCCCGGCGCCGTCATTACCGCCTGTCTCATCTTATTTTCTCCTTCAATTATCAAAGCCAATTGCACTTATGTGTTCAACGCATGAAGTAATACAAAACAATCATCAAGGCGAACAGCCCGATTGCCACAATCCTCGGGTCCGCAATGCCGGTAATCTTTGTCTCCACCAGGACCTTCAGCGGCGGCCGCCAGCTTATCTTCTCGAGTTCCTCATCAGTAGGTGCAGGCGTCATCAGACTCACAATCACATAGACTGCTACACACATACTCAGTAAGATGAGGCCCATCATCATGAACGGAATGCCCCAACCGTGGTTGATAATCTCGTAGTTGGTGACCACGCCGTCGACAATTTTATCCGGCCCTATTCTACCCGCCTCTATCGCCACCTGGACGGTCTCAGCGGGAACGTTATGAGGCAGGTCAATCACGAAATACGGCAACCCTATCAGCAATCCCACGATGAAGGTAGGCCAAAACACCCGGAAATACCATAAGGAACAACGGCAGAATCTTCAGAACACCGGCAAAAACAGCACCTAATTGCCCGTTTCGCATGTCTTTGGCACCAAGCGTTTTCTGCACAATCGTCTGGTCGGTACACCAATACCAAATACCTAACACGTGATAGCCTATCATCACGGTAAGCCACGAATACTCGTTGAAGTTGCCGTTTGCGTCTCTAAGCGTGTGAACCATGCCTTAATATCTTAATAACTCAAACTGACCGTTTTTGTTTTTAGACACGGATTAACACCGTTTTCTTAATAAATTTCTTAGACACGGATTAACACAGATTAACACTGTTTATAAATACCTGGGTCCCCGCTCCCCGCTTCCGCGGGGACAAGTTTACACCTGCGAAAGTCCCGACAAGTCGGGACGGGAATGACAAATTGGGTTATCTCTTTGTTAAAACTTTACTTATATCAATACATAACCTTAAAATCGGTCAGTTTGAGTTAATAAGTTACCGCCTGTTGTAAAGCCAGATTCTTAGCATAGTGCCCGACAACTGTCAAGCACAAATCTGCGTTTTCGAAAAAAACCGTGTTTTCAGTATAGTTACAGCGTTTTGATTGGAAACCGGACAATTGTTGCTGTTCGGTGATTTGTGAGTGATTGCCGAGAAGGTCAAGGTGACTCCATATGATCAACTACTTTTCCGTTTTATATACTTGCTAGGACAAGCGTAGATGAGTTAAAATTTGAAACAATTTCTTCGTAATTTTTCAGCGCCATACTTTTCAACTTCTGAATAGACGATACCAAAATCTGTGACCGCCGTCAATCTAAGACTGTGATGGGCATTGCGCAGTAGCATTACTTATCAGTCCATACTCAAACGTTGGCCTCGACAGCTTCCCCGTGCTTAGCCTTCACCTAATAGCATATTCACTCCAGATTGATGCCTCAAAACAGCCCGGGTCCCCAGACGGAGAAATTGCCCCCCGCACATCCCAATTTATCCGTCTGCCCAAACTGTTTTGATGCTAATACAAAGCTGAACGTAACAATTCAAATGTGCAAATGGTAGTCTGTACTTCAGTCATTCACTTAACGGTGGCAGACCATCCACTTTTGAAGGAATTGCTTCAATCCGGGTCCCCAAAGAGGTAGCTTGCGTGTTTCGAGTTCGCGTGGTAATTTATTTATGGCTCTCATCCAATAAAGTTGGTGATGGAGGACACGGTACTTAATACGACCTTATGTCTTTCAAGGACTTAGGCTGATTCTCGGGCCATTAGCATATTAGGGCGTTTGTTTTCGCCGTAGTCCGCTTTCGCCGCCTTCACCCTTTGGGCGTAAGCCCTTGAGGCGGCGAAAGCAAGGCGAAGGCGAAAACCATTCGCCGGATCTGCAAGAGCCGTGCTCAACCAACTTTTTGGGAGTTGAACCGTATTTCTAGAAAAACTTAAGACTGCCTACAGCGCAGACCATGGGCTTGAGTTATACAACGAATCCCTCTTTGAGCTTATCCCTATTGCAGTGGCTATTGGCGATAAGGCTGCTATCGACAGAGCGAGGCAAAGTGCTCGAGAAGATTGGGAAGAAATTGACCGATATTACAAGTCTGAACTTATGTATGGTTTACCGGACACTTACAATGAGTTCATAAAGAAGTTCCGAGAATCCAAGGATTCTTTTGAGCAAAGCGAAGAAATGTTTTACGATCTCTCCGAGGCCTTTGAAGCGTGTTACGAATGTGGAAGCCCGGCCCCTTCGGCTTCGCTCAGGACAGGCAGGCCGGGCTGCTTTGTAAATGCAGGATCGGGCATGCAGGATCGGGCGGCTTGCGCCGCCGCGCTTCTGTAGGAAAATCGGATACATTTGTGACGCCGCGCTTCTGTAGGAAAATCCTGTCATAAAAAAACCTTCCCGGTCCAGGAAACCGGGAAGGATCCAGTTTTCAACTCTCACCTTCTTCACTATTTTCTGCGCCGAATCACCATCAAGCCGCCAAGGCCAAGCAGCACCATCGTCGCCGGCTCAGGTGTATAGTGCAGAGTCTCGATGACAATTTGATCGACATATAACCCGCCTGTGGGTGGGGTCCCGCCCGAAGCGTAGGGATAGTACGACTCCATATCAGGGTTGAAGGTTGTGAACTGTCCGGTCAGCAGCGCGTATGTCCAGCCGTTCTCAAGGGGCGTGGTGGAGTCAACTGTAAAATCGACCGTCTCTTCCATATATTCCGGTATGAAATCCTCCGCATAGGCGTGCATCCCTTCAATGTCCCCGTAGTAGGTGATTTGGACCTGGATATATTTTCCGCCCTCAGTTGGCTCGTAGTTCGCTACGTCCCATCCACCGTCACCGTTTATTTGCCAGACACCCTGTCGACCCTGGTAGTTGTCGTGGTATGTCCACGACCCCGCGGTCCACAGGTAAGTGTCGTCTATGCCGGGACCGGAATAGGGATCTGAATTGATACTGCCGGAGGTGGGAAAGTCCCATTCTGCAAAGACAGTATCCGCCTCGCCCCGCCATTCGGGCTGGTTAAGGTCATCAGCCGCGGCCGGTATCACAAAGGCCACAACCAAAGTCAAGGCAGCCAGTCTTTTCACCACTTGCTTCCTCCTCCAGGTTACGCAAACTCAATGGCTACAAAGATACTCTCCGTAACCATATTATTATATCAACAAGAGAATATAAAAAGTCTCGATTTTGCGTCTTTTACTCTCGATTTTGCGGCGACTAGATTAGCATGCAGCGGACAGCGGACAGCGTATTTATTAGAAATGGTATGCGAGGCATACCCTACATGAATATAAATCCGAAGCACTAAACCTTCGACCCGTTCGACAAGCCCGGAATGACAAAGAGGAGGAGAACGTCGAACATCCCTTCGACTGCACTCAGGATAAACTCACGTCGAATGTGGAAGCCCGGCCCCTTCGGCTTCGCTCAGGACAGGCAGGCCGGGCTGCTTTGTAAATGCAGGATCGGGCATGCAGGATCGGGCGGCTTGCGCCGCCGCGCTTCTGTAGGAAAATCGGATACATTTGTGACGCCGCGCTTCTGTAGGAAAATCGGATACATTTGTGACGCCGCGCTAAAAAAATCAGGAATCACTCGGAAAATTTAAATATGTGAATTCGCCGAAGAGTTTTTTTGCGGCTTTGTCGTATGCCTTTGCAGCGGCGACCTGGTCATCGAAATACCCTAAAGTTTCATTTTTTCCATCGATGGATATCGATGCCATGAATTTTTTTGCATACTTATTCCAGCAAACCCCTTTATATCTTGATGTTTTGTCGCATGGCCGCCGGTTTCGGTTGTTCTGTCTGCGGGTGCAGAGACGAAGATTACTCTTTCGATTGTCCAGGCCGTCGTGGTCGATATGGTCAACGAAAAGACCCTTCGGGGCGCTGGTAATCAGCCGGTGCATCCGAATATTCTTGCGCTTGCTGTTCCTTGCCGCGTAGTATGTTTTCGGAGTCTTGATGGCATACCATTTGTGTTGGCTCAACCGGTCGTAGTCGTCGGCATCGACGATAGCGAACTGGCCCTGTGTTAAAGGTATCAGCTTCGCCCCCTGGGCTAATGCGGCGGCAAGGTGAGAGGGGGAACAAGCTCGCGTGCCATAATGAATTTATCACAGCAGTTGTCGGCCTTAACGATGAGTCGATGGGATGGTTTCCTATGGTCGCAGGTAAGGACTAACTCGCCCTATCCCACCGCCGGGGTGGAAAACTCACAATCCCGGTCGGCTGTTGTTGACAACAAGTGAGACAAAATTAACGAGCGAGGCCTTGCGGCCCTTGTTAAACACCGGCGAAAAGGGGCACACTATTAACTCAAACTGACCGTTTTTGTTTTTAGACACGGATTAACACCCAATCAGTCAACAATACCGCCGCTGGATATAAGTGTTGAAAAACGGCATGTCAATAATATTTTTACGTCCTGTTGGGATGGTGGGATGCGAAAGCCTGCCGCACTTGGGCACAAATGTAATCGTCATCTAATCCAATTCCACGTCCGAAACGGTATTCAGCGCGTCAACGAAGCACTTGTAGTCGTTGGCCCACTTCTGCGCCTCGAGCAAATCCACTTTGCCCGCCTTGACCAGCCTTGCCAGGTGCCTTTCCATCGTTAACATCTTCTCATCCGGCTGATTCTTCGTCTTTATCTGCAACTGAGAATAAATCTGCTCAACCTTGCCCGTCCGAATCAGATTAGCGACGGCGTAGTTATTGTTGAGCACCTCCATCGCCACGATTCTACCGTTGCCGTCTTTTCGCGGGATAAGCTTCTGACTCAGCACATACGCAAGCCCTAATGAAAGCTGATTTCTAACCTCTTCCTGCCTGCCTGAAGTAAAGTAATCCAGAATCCGCGTTATCGACCCAACTACATCACGCGTGTGCAGAGTTGAAAACACAAGATGCCCCGTCTCCGCAGCCGTCAGCGTCAGCGACACGGTCTCCGCATCACGCATCTCACCAACAAATATCACATCCGGGTCCTCACGCATCATCGCACGAAGCCCATCTTTAAACGTCTCCACGTCTCTGCCCACCTCACGCTGCGATATCATCGAGTTCCGCTGTGTGAATATGTACTCAATCGGGTCTTCCAACGTGATTATCCTGCACGCCCTGTTCTGATTTATCCTGTCTATTATTGAAGCAATTGACGTGCTCTTGCCCGCACCCGTAATACCTGTAAAAAGCACCAGGCCGCATTTTCGTCTCACAATATCTTCCCACACATCGTTAGAGAAGCCGATCTGCTCCGGCTTTGGTATGTCCACCCAAAGCGCCCGAATCGCCGCACTGACACCGTCATTATCCACGAACACATTTATGCGGAATTGCAGCTTGCCCACCCTGTACGAACAATCCACACTGCTTTGCCTTTTGAGCGTCTCGACACACTTGGCGCCAATCAGCGGATATATCAGCCCTCTGGCAACCTCTTCGCTTACGACCGCCCCTTCTATCTTCACAAGGTCGCCGTCAACCCTATACGCCGGCTGAGCACCGATCTTTATATGCAAATCCGACACCCGCATCACCCCCTGCTGTTCGAAGTAGGCCAACATATCCGTCATGCTCGACATTTGCCCATCTACGCAGGGATAAATCTTCGAATCAACTGACATTTCCGCACACATAGAATCCCCTTGCTAATAAAACCCGAGTCGAACCTGCCGTCACCACTATTGTACCAATAAACCTCCAAAATAGCAAAAACTCTCTCCCATCCCCGCGCCCACCACGTCATTCCGACCGAAGCCATCTTGGGCCGAAGTGGAGCAATCTGTTCAAAAAAACCGCGAAGCGTTTCGGCCCAATATACAATATCAAATGCTTGTCCCTGCGAAGGCAGGGATACAATCTAAAATCGTAACGTCCTGCCTGTCCCGACACCTCGGCGCCGCCGCACACTTGTCATACCGGCCTTGCCTCTGTCATTGCCAGGCCTGCATCGCAGGCCGCGGCAATCTCGACCATCACGACTTATAATAACCCCAACACAACCAATAAGCTATGTCATCCCGACCGAGCGCCAGCGAGCGGAGGGACCCGCAGAATAGCATCGCCGTAGGCGATATTCCACCCGTTAAGGACCCACCTCAAGCCACCTTTTCTATTGATCCACATCAAAAACCATCTCACATATAATCCGCCCCGTTCATACATGATCGTTTGTGCCTAAAGGCACCGAAGCCTCAACTCTTGTCCGACTCGTTCTTATTTCCATCCTTCTTTTTGCCGATTTTTTCCCGTAAGATCTTGTTCTCTTCCTTGAGATACTCGATCACATCCTAATGATGTCTGTTTAGCCATCCTGCCAACATCATCAGCAGCATTGTCCAGGGCCGAGTTCTCATAAATTCCACCTATTAACTATGGTTTAATAATGTCAGAATCGTAAGATTGTATAGAAAATCCGTTAAATGTCTAAGGTTTTCTATGAGGACCCGACCCTATATTGTCAAACGAAAGTCCTTACCTTCTTCTCCTTCTGCGTTTTTTCTTCTCCTCCTTTATCAAAGGTTTGGTATACTTGTTGTACAGCCCGAACAAATATTTCATCCGTTCCATCTCGCTTCCAAACGCCTCACCTCGATAACACTTGTCAACAGCCCTATCTAAAACATTATGCGCCTTAACCAGCCCCGGCGGCATCGTCAACGGGTCGTACATATCAGCAAGACTGCTCTCCGGATGCTTATCTCGCTCGTCTAAAACCACCTGCGCAGCCGTCTCAACTGCCGCTACCTGCCTTTCACTTGCCCCCTCAGGCCACAGATAATTATTATAAACGATGTCTTTGGAATACCTGAAATCACTCTTTAACCGACCGCAAGTATATTTAACCCACGCCATGTGCATCTGCGATGTCAATACTCCAAAGTTATACAAGGTAGCATCAGGAATTGTCGAGCAACTATTGTTTGCGATATATTCTTTACCAAAAAAACCAAATGGAATGTATTTGCGATTTTCAGATGTGTGGAGAGGCACAAGAATATAATTACTATCTGGCTGTGTTACTTGTCTGAACAATGTATGATACGGATAGTCTCGTGTAGATTTTGCTTTACTATCTGCACGAAACTTTCTCACCTGTTCGACCCGCTTCATCACTTCCGGCATAGTTTTTAATTTTGCAGGTGAAATGCCCACCAACCACAAACACCATCTCTGTTTATTGTTTAGAAATTCTCTTGCACTTAGAAATGGCTTTACGACTTCGGCAGACTGTGGTTCTTTTTCTATAAAAGCTTTTTTCTCTTCATCAGTAAATAAAAAATTACCACCATCTGTAGGCTTACTTCCATATTTCATCGCTGGAACATCACAAATTGGATTAGATCGGTTGCTGATAACAATGTCGGGAGCATCCAATAAATATTGATTTATGTTAGCAGAGTTTATTTGATGAGGTTCTCCTTTAATATCCTCATATTCGTAAATAAGTTTTTTGTCAGTATCAAATGCCGCAAACCCTATTATTACAACATGAACGGCCGACTTGCTTTTGAGATCACTGCTCCAGCTAAATGTGCGATGTGCAAAATGTATCTTAATGTTATACTTATTAAATAATTCGTTCCAAAGTATTCCTACCTGCTCACCCATTGTAATTGAGTTCGTCGAGACAAACGCAACTTTCTTCTTCGCCCCCTGAATATACTCTGAAGCCTTTATATACCAATTGGTCACATAATCCATTACTCCTGCAGAACTATGGCCACCCCATATTTCATGCTGCTCTTTTTTTTGCTTATCACTTTGAAGATGATGACCTATAAATGGTGGATTGCCTAATATATAGTCAATTTCGCCTTTCGGCGTAAACTCTTCCCAGTCAACCTGCAAGGCGTTGCCTTTTATTAGTAT